>NZ_JALCZV010000001.1:0-144679 GCF_023373925.1 Fibrobacter sp. HC4
CGAACAACAAGATAAAGCTACTGATACGGACTGCCTATGGCTTCAGGAACATGAACAACATGCTGTCGCTGATAATGCTGAGCTGTTCCTATGTAGATGTACAGATAGCCTACGAATGGGAATCGGAATCGAGAGAATCATCTAGCAAGGCTGCCTAAATGCTTCCACACATGTTGATGATGCCTCTTTTTTTATATTTGCGTCCATGGATCAGCAATCTGTAAATCCGGCAATCGGTTCTATTCTCGACGAGCAGAAATTGAAGAACATCGTGTATCCAGCACGATTGTTCAGAGCCCGTCTCAACGAGGAATTCCTTCGTGCAAACCGAACCTGCAAGCCATTCCTTTACATCAAGATTTACGCTCATCAGTACGATTTTTTTGGCTGGGGCAGCCCCAACCAGACCGTAGAAAACACATGGCGAATCAGCATACTCACCATGTTCTCCCATTTGAGGTTCATTGATGTCCTCGGCTACCTCCCCGACGGAAACGGCCTTGGTATCATCCTGTTGAACTCCGACATGTCAACCCTGGAGTCCATCCGTAAGGAAATCCTCCATAAGCTGAACGACGCCGGCCTCATCCAGTCCCTGCGAATCAAGCCCAGAAAACCCATTTTCGAAGCCCACCTCTATATGGGTTCCCAGGAAAAGAACAACCTGGAAATGCAGGCCAAGCTTGACGAGTTCAACAGCACCAACGGAAGTTTCTTCTCGTTGCAGCGCCTGAACCTGGACCATATCTGGCAGCACCCCCACCGCATCCGTTTCCGCCACATTATCAAGCGCATCGTGGATGTGGTCTGCACCAGCGCAGCCATCGTTCTCTGTTCCCCCTTGCTTCTGTTCTGCGCCGCCGCAGTCAAGATCAGCGATCCCAAGGGTCCTGTCATCTTTAAGCAGGTCCGCGTAGGCAAGAACGGCAAACTGTTTACCATGTACAAGTTCCGCAGCATGTACGCCGACGCCGAAGAACGCAAGAAGGAACTGATGAAGCTGAACGAAACCGGCGGCAAGACCTTCAAGATGAAGAACGACCCGAGAATCTACCCCTTCGGCAGAGTTCTCCGCAAGTTCAGCCTCGACGAACTGCCTCAGTTCTTCAACATCATCAAGGGAGACATGAGTATCGTCGGTCCGCGACCGCCTATTCCCTCGGAAGTGGCTGAGTACGAACCGTGGCACCGTATGCGTCTGTCCGTCACACCGGGCCTTACCTGCATCTGGCAGGTCAGCGGCCGAAGCAACATTAGCTTCGAAGGTCAGATGCGCCTGGACAACGACTACATCCGCCGCGACGGCAAGCTGGGCGACGACATCAAGCTCATCCTCAAGACATTCAAGGTCGTGTTCAAGGGCGACGGAGCCTATTAAAAAGTAGGCCTAAATGATTGGCTCCTGGAGCCTATTAAAAAGTAGGCCTAAATAATTGGCTCCTGGAGCCTATTTAGGAAAAAACGGGCCCTATAAAAAAATTTGGGACCAAGAATTTCGAAAGGACGGTCCGTTTATAACGGGCCGTTTTTTACGTTCTTACTTTTAGTTTAACGTTTTTCCATTGCAAATACAAAAAAATTATTTTTGTCTTGGTGTATAGAAAGGAAACAACATGATCAGGAAATTAGTACCCGCAGCTTTGGCTTCCGCTGTAGTTGCATCTGCCGCAACGATTACCGTAGACCCTGCCGACACCAAGCAAAAAATTCTTGGATTCGGAGCCGGTAGCGTTTACTACCAGGACTGGGTTACCGCCATGGGTAATGCTACCCAGCAAGCATTTTACGATACAGCCTTTACCGGTCTAAATCTTTCCATCCTGCGTATCGGCAACTGGAAGCAGGACAGCGAAAAGAGCCTGGCCAACGACGCCGCGATCATCAAGGCCGCAAGACAGCGCCTCGGCAACAAGCTGAAAATCGAAATGTCTTCCTGGAGCGCCCCTCCGAGCCTCAAGCCCAGCAACAGCATCAATGGTAGCGCAGGCAACGGCGACAAGAAGAACAACACCCTCAAGACTTCATCCACCGACCCCTACGGTGCCTTCGTATACGCCGACTTCGCACACTGGTGGAAAACTTCCTACCAGGCCTACGAAGCCATGGGCATCGCACCGGATTACATCTCCCTGCAGAACGAACCGGACATGAACGCCGAGTACGAAGAAACGCTTTTCGAACCGTCCGAAAAGGATGGCATCGCCGGTTACGACAAAGCACTTCAGGCAGTGAGCGACTCCCTGAACAGCCTGGCTAACCCGCCCAAGATTATCGGCCCCGAACCGCTGGGCATCGGCTTCAACAATTTCCAGAACTACATGGCCAAGCTGGACGACAGTAAGCTGGGAGGCTACGCCTACCATCTGTACCACGCCGGCGACGGTAACGACAACTCCGGACAGAACTACCTGAACCCGGAAAATTTCCGCAAGCCCATGAGTTCCATCGCCTCCCGCTGGGGTAGCGATACCAAGCCCTTGATCATGACCGAATTCTGCACCATGGAAAATGACATCCGCGAAGCAGACATGGTCGGCCTCGCCCACATCATGCAAGTCGGTTTCACCAGCGGCAAGCTCAACGCCTACATCGCCTGGGAACTGTACTGGGGCGAAAAGGGTCAGTTCATCGGCGTTTGCGCCGCCAACTGGGGCAACTGCACCAAGGACGAAATCGTTATCGCACCGGAGTACCACGCCATGCGACACTACTCCAAGTTCGTAAATCCCAACGCACGCGTCATCACCAGTACTTCCGACCAGGATGAACTCAAGGTGGTAGCCTTCCGTAGTGTAGGTTGCGATTCCATCTCCGTCATCGCCATCAACACCGCCAACTCCCCCGTAAGCCTGAACGCTCCCAGCATCAATGGCTACAACGCCATCTACGCAGTTCAGTCTGTAGAGAGCGGAGCCAAGAGCAAGGAAATCACAACTAGCGTCAGCTACAATCTTCCGGCCCGTTCCATCACCACCTTGTCTACACCATGAGTGCTGGCGCCAATATCGGCAACTGCGAAGACGCCCCCATTGAAGAAGGCGGCAATGGCGGCAGCAACATTCCCTCCAGCATTACCATCGTAGACTTCAGCAAGGAAACCTCCGCCGGTAAGTGGAGTGGCGAATTCGAAGGCACCCTGGTCACCACCCCGCTGGACGGCGTGTCCCAGTACGTCAAGCTTCCCTTGGCAGGTTGCAATCAGGATGACTGCGGTTACCAGCACGGCGTTTACGCCCTGAGCGACATGGCCCTCGTCTACGATCCTCTCCAGGTCTGCAGCGACCTCGTCATCACCATGCGCGGCGTGGATTCCACCAACTCCGTGAACATCGGCGGCGCAGGCGGATCCGAATGGACTAGCTACCAGTACGGCAACGACGCAAGCGGTTCCGAATGGAGCGAAGTCACCATTCCTCTAACAAACGAAAAAGATGAATCCGGCGCACCCTTCGGTTCCAACAGCCTCACCTTCAACAGCAACGGATCCGGCATTTACATTGCCAAGATCGAAGCCGTCGGCTGCGGCACCACATCCATCCATTCCAACTATAAGTACGCCTTCAACGACAACCACATGCAGGCCAAGCTCTTCGACCTGAACGGCAACCTCCTCTGGACAGGCACAAAGAACCAGGCACTGAACGACAACGGCACTCTCCGCCTCGACGTCCGCCAGGGAACATACATCCTGAAGACAAGCTCCAGTTCTATTAGGGCCGTCAAAAAATAAAGTCTAACAATAAAGAAACAGAAAAGGCCGTGGATTTCATCCACGGCCTTTTTCGCATAAAAATTTAAAGGATTAACCTTCTTCCAAAGCTTCCTTGTATTCGTCGACGGTAGCGATATATTCGTCGATCATATCTTCCTTGGAATCCAGGTAAGAAAGGATCTGTTCAAGATGTTCCTTCTGGAATACAGCCTTCAGCTGACGGGAAGCGTGACCGCGGTAACCCCATTCCTTGAGGATTTCGTCGGTAACGACAAAGGAATCGTTCATGGAGACAAAGCGCATGGGACCATAAACAGCCCAGTTGTGTTCCATCTGCATGCATTCCGGTTCCTGAAGTTCCGGATTAGCCATGTAGCGCTGGATGTGGCGGGTACGAACGTCCTTGATCTTATCGATGCGCATATAACCCATGATCAGGTACTTGTTGCGCATTTCGGAATCGCTGAGACCTTCGTAGCGGGTACCGAAAAGAATGTAGCGGCTCTTGGCCTTGAGGATAGCATTCACAGCCTTCACATTGTAGCAGCTCACGAGGCCATAGGTGCTGGTTTCGTAGTTCGGTTCAGAAAGGAAGCCCTTGCCATTTTCGTTGAGCTGGTCGCGCACCGGCATTTCAGACTGGTGGCTAGTTTCTACATAAAGCAAGCTGCCTGCGGCGTTACCGCGGTAGTCCTGCCAACCATCGAGATTAATCTGTGTCTTCGGCATTTTTATACAATCCGTTAATTATACTCGAAATAGATTCGACTTGGTTAGACTTCGAGAACCCCGGACTACGGCCCGAGGTCCCCCCTTTAATTAAAACTCTCACGGGCGGACCATCCTAGATGGTTCGTCGTTTTTTGTATAAGATACTAATTTTGTAAGTTAAAAGGTCAGCGATTCAGCAGAAATGTCCTGCATTCCAAAGAAAAAGGCGCCTTTTTCAAAGAATTCGGCCGTATCTGTAGTCAAAAAACTGGTTTTACCGTTTTTCGCAAGTCGTTTTTCTATTTCCGGGTGACGTTTCAGATAGTCGACAGTCTTGTCCGCCACGATACTCCCCTGAAACACCAGGTTCACCCCCGGCGGAGTAGATTCGCGGATAGCCTTTTCCAGCAGCGGATAGTGGGTACAAGCTAAAAGGATGGTGTCGATTTCAGGATCCTCACGTAAAACGGCCTCCACCTCCTTTTTAACAAAGTAACGAGCACCATCGGATTCCCGTTCGCCATACTCAACCAAGGGCACCCACATGGGGCACGCATGCTGAGTCACTTTCAGCTCCGGATAAAAATGGTTGATCTCGATGGGATAGCTTCCCGAAGAAACCGTTCCTGCCGTCGCAAAAATCCCGATATGCCCCGTCTTACTGACACGTCCAATTTCTTCTGCAGTGGGACGGATAATCCCCAGCACCCTGCGATCAGGAAATTCAAAAGGAAGCACCTGCTGCTGGATACTGCGAAGGGCTCGTGCAGAAGCTGTATTGCAAGCTAGGATCACCAGGGGGCATCCACGACTAAACAGTTCACGAACCGCCTGCAACGTATAGCGGTAAATGGTTTCAAAGCTACGGGAACCATAGGGAGCGCGGGCATTATCCCCCAGATACAGGTAGTCGTACTGCGGCAACACCTTTTGCAAATCCCGCAAAATAGTTAGACCGCCAAAACCGGAATCAAAAACACCAATCATAGCAGTCCCTACCTCAATGCACTTTCCATACGATCATGAACCATAGGACACAAATCCTGCTTCGGATCAATATCGGGATTGGATTCCTTCAACGCCTTCACGTCAATAGGATCAAGAATTTTCACCGTCACCTTGCACGGTCCGGCATTCTTTCGTTTCTCCCAGACAGCGGCAGAGCCCTTGATGACCAAGGGAAGAATGAAGCCGTCATTTTCGTGGGCAAAATAGAACGTGCCGCTCTTAAAAGGACCCAAAGCTCCGTCTTTACTGCGGGTTCCTTCAGGGAAGATAAACAAGCGGGGAGCAGCTCCTCGTTCCGCGATAACACGTCGTACGGCGGCTGCGGCACCACCCTTGGAACGGTTCACCAGGGCACAGCCAATCTGCTTCATCCAAAAATGAAGGAACGGCACCTTGCCCAGAGACTCCTTGGCCACAAAACCAAATGTCCGCTGAAGGGCAAGAAAAACCATAGGGATATCCGAAAATGAGCCATGGTTTCCAACCGCAAATACGGGGCGAGTCCAATCCACTTTGCCGAGCGCAGCCTGATTTTCAATATTCAATTCCACACGGAGCATCTTCAAACAGAAAGCAGAAAAGAACTGGATACGGCCATCGACCCAAGGAGTCATATCTCCGCCATGCCGCCACTTGGCATAGGGCACACGAATCATCTGCACACACAAGTAGCCAAGAACAATCAGGACGACATAAATTCTAAAAAAAACGAGAGGCATCATCAAACCTTTAGACTTACAGGAGCTTTCCTTCGGTAAAAAACTGGAACGTTTGAACTTACACAACTGCCCCTTCCAAAATCTACGTTTGCAATATAACAAAATCAGACAGGCCTCCGCACGAGTCACCCCCACATAGTACAGACGACGCTCCTCTTCCAACTGCCTTTTCCGCTGAGACCTAGATCCCGTACACGCCCCAGGAGTCAACCCCTCGGCAAGCCCCGCATAATAGACCACCGCGTACTGCAACCCCTTTGACGCATGCACAGTTTCCACATGCACCCCGTTTTCCAGGACGGCCCCTTCCTCACCATTTTCTGCAGGCCCTCCCGCAATGGGAATGTTATAATCCCGCAGGGCCTCTTCATAATAAAGCCGCTGGCGGTTATACCTTACAAGAATGGCAAAGTTTTTCCATTCCAAGTCATAGCCCATCCGAAGTTCCTTAATGGACTGAACGACCTTCTGCATTTCCTCCACCGGATTATCGGACACCCACACTTCAGGTTTCCGATTTTCCTTGAAGATGGGATTCCCCTTGGAGCCCGAAGGATTTCCAGCACGCAGGACCTTCCGCAAATGAATGGGCTTATTCGTAAAAATCTGATTCGCCAAATGAAGTACATTGGGAACGGACCGGTAATTCCATTCCAGGCGAATCAGCGTGCTCTCCCTAAAATCGTCTCGGAATCGGTTAATATTGCCGATATCAGCCCCGCGGAAACCATAAATAGCCTGGTCATCGTCCCCCACAACAAAAAGGGATTTCCGATTTCCAAGCAGACCCTTAACCATACGGTATTGAGTCGGATTGATATCTTGATATTCATCAACAAGAATTTCAGACCAAAGACTCTGAAAATAGTCCCGAACAAAGGGAAACTCTTCGATCAGGCGAATCGCCTCAAATATCAAATCTTCAAAAACCACACGACCAGTCTGATGGACTTCCTCCCGGAGGGGTGCCAACTTCTTTTGCAGTTTTGCCGACAACCCATAAGAAAAGAGATTTTCACGAAGGACTGTTCCACTTTTTATTTTAAGTTCCATAAGCCGATGGGCAAAGTTTCTCTCTGCAGATTCTGTCGGAGAGGGAATCTTCTTAAACCCCAGCAACTCGTACGCACACACCTCCCCCGAAGAACCATCCCCATTTGCAGGAACCTTACACTTCAACATATAAAGCGCAAGAGAATGAAACGTGCAAAGGCGCACCCCCGCATTAGGGAACAAGGCCTGTACACGCTCCCGCATTTCAGCAGCCGCCTTAGCCGTAAAAGTCAGCGCTAGAATTTTTTCGGGAGCCACACCGCAAAGTATGCGGTACTGGATGCGCTTGGTCAACACGGATGTCTTTCCCGACCCCGCACCAGCCAAAATCAAAAGCTGAGCCCCAGATTCGTGATCATGCAAAACAGCGGCCCTCTGGTCAGAATTCAAGCCAGAGAGAATTTTTTCAGCCGGACTTTCGGCAGATTTCATGTCCATACAAACCCGTATGGAATGGGATGATTTACATGTAAATCACCACCGGTATATAAAAAGACCGCATAACAGAACGTCTAACCGTTCTATAAACGGACAAGTTAAGACAGCCCTAGTCGGCCTTCTCGGCAGGATCCGCATTTTTCGCAGATCCACCAAGCAAGAAAACGAAAGCCCCAAACAAGCTGAGAATCAAACTTACGAAGTAAGCCAGGAGCTGGATCACCACCGATTCCAGGTTAGGGACACCGGCTTTCGCAAACAAAGATTGAGCCAGCAATTCACGAGGGCCAAATCCGCCAATGGAAATAGGCAAGGCGCTAATAATCGCCACCAGCGGGATGTAGTAGAAATACCAGGAAATCGAAAGATCTACACCGACTGCAATTCCGCAAAAGAAATGCACAAGGATTCGCAAAGCCTGCGTCACCGCCGACAAACTGCTAATAGAAACCCAGAGTTTCACAGAACGGAAATGCTGAAAACGTTCAAACATACGGAGCATGCGAGCATTCACCTTCTCCGGGAAAACTTTCGCCATGATCTTACAAAGCAGTCGGCCGAGCCTACGACTAAAGAGGGAGGCGAACAAGGCGCAGAATCCAAGGCATATCCAGACTGAAGGCCACATAAAGGCACGCTGTTCCGCATCATGCATAAAGAACAGAAAACCGACAGCAAGTGCAAACAACGTAATAAAGAACAATCCAAACAGACGATCAAAGAACGTCGCCGTAAGTCCAGCCCCGACAGTATCCTGCCCGCCCTGCATGCGGATATCATAAACCTTCTTGGCGTCGCCACCAACATTACCGGGCATGAAGTTGTTAAAGAACAAGCCGACATAATACAACTTCAACAGACGTCCATAAGAAAGATGGACATTCTGACGCTCCAGCAAAAGTTTCCACTGCAAGCAAGCCGTAAAGTTGGACAAACCCAGACAAAGAAGCGCCAGCACAAACGGGAGCACGCTCTTGACAGTGAACAATTCGTACAAGTCCCCGACATTCCAATCGGGCGCCAACACTATGTTTCTATACACAAAGTAAGCAGGAACCAGCGTCACCACCAGCTTCAGGCAGAACACCATAAAGGGCTTCATACGATTATTCTTCATCGTCACCCCCAACCTGATGTTGGATCACAAGATTCTGCATCAAGTTCAAAGTCATGTCAGCCGCAATATCCCAGCGGAATTCATCGGCATAAGCAGCGGCACCGGCCTCCAGGCGAGTCCTCAAGTCATCGTTACTATACAGGCGATCCATCTCAGAAGCGCAGGCATCCGTATCACCCGCCTGAAAGAGCAGGCCCGTCTCGCCATTACGCACACTGTCTCGAAGACCAGGCACATCGCAGGCAATGGTCGTCGTACCAAGCTTCGCCGCTTCCACAACCGTAAGACCCCAGCCTTCCTTATAGCTAGTCTGCAGCAAGGCCGTGGCTCCGGCAAGCAGTTCACGTTTTCTTTTAGAACTGACAAAGCCAAGAAGGTCCACCTGACTTTCAAGATTATGCTGTTGCAACCAAGCAGGAAGTTTCTTCAACAACGGGCCATCACCCGCCACCACAAGTTTCACATCCGGATGATTCTTGGCAAACTTTTCAAAAGCCTCAAGAGCCGTCCAGATTCCCTTATAGCGATGAACGCGGGACAGCCACAAGAAATAAGGCACGCCCATACCCGCAGAGGCAACGCTGCCAACGGAAGAACTATCCTCAACGCGGCAATCATCGGAACCGTTATAAATTACAGAAATACGGGACTCATCCACGCCGATCTCGTTCAGTTCGCGCTTGGTACTGGGACTCACCACCACAAAGGGTTCCTTTCGGTAGAACCACGGAATGATGGTCTCAAAGAGCCACACGCCCAAGGCAACCGGGAAGGACGCCTCATGGAAAATGGAACCACGCCACAAGTGATGCATCTGCACCAGCACAGGCTTCTTCGTCAGATAAGGTGTAAACAGGGGAAGCTTGTTCAGGTCTTCCACCACCACATCAAAATCAAATTCCCGATCCAACTTCTTTAAGTACAGCGCCGTATTCACCTGGAACAGCAAATCGCCACCCTTGCGGATTACGGTAATTCCGTCCACTTCTTCCCGGGACTTACATCCAGGGAACGCGGTCGTAAACAGGACCACCTTGTGGCCCATCTGGGCAATTAACGAAAAAATTCGGTGTAGGTGCTTTTCGGCGCCCCCGGCAGCGGGGTGCAGTCGATCGCGATAGTTAACGACAAGTATGTTCATCAGCTAGGGCTTACGACCCAAGACTCCAATGCAAAGCTGAGTGTAATGCATAAGCGGATTGGTTTCCAGGGAATCCAGCAAGGAATCCTTGATCTTCTGGTAGGCCGTACCCTGCAAGGGATACTTAGGCAGTTCAATGCCCACCTTAAAGCCCAGTTCACGAACCATGCGATAATACAGATTGGGACGCATCCAGTCGCCATACTGGTAGACATTTTCAAAGCCGGCGTCATTCATCAGCTTCTTCAGCTGGGGCATGGTAAACTGTTTTTCCCAACCGGCAAACCACTTATCCATAGCAATCAGGATATGCTTGATAACAGTGTAAGGATGAACCGTCTGGGGCACGTCACAAAGGCAATGCCCACCATGCTTCACAATGCGGTAGTTTTCCTTAAGCAGGGGCAGCGAATCCTTGAAATGTTCAGCCAGACCCTGATGGAAAACCAGGTCAAAGGTATTATCCGGGAAGGGAGCCTTGAACGCATCGCCGCGAACCAGATGAAGATTGGTCAGGTTTTCCTTTTCACGAAGGGAATTCACAATCTTCAGGCTATTTTCGGCAAAATCCAGGACATAGACTTCGGCTCCCAGGCGGGCCAGTTCCGCGCTATCGCGACCAGTACCGGCCCCCACTTCCAGAACCTTCAGCCCTTCCAGCTTAAAATTCTTCTTAATCGTTTCAATGACCGACGGGGACGAAGGGTAAACCTTGTCCATATCGTTCTTTCTTTTCCAAAACCTGTTCCAGACAGATTGATCGGGTTCTTTAATTGACATAACGAGCTAAATATACGAATTTGTCAAAAAGAAGTGGGCCCCCGATTTACGAATGCAACAAATACGAACATTCAACCATAAGTCATAAAATAATGACAAATTTTGTTTAAATTTCAAGACAAAACATCTAATTTTTCTAAATTTCGTTACACGTCGTGAAATAAAATGCCCTTTTCGCCCTTTATTTCGCAAAAATTTACACTATTGGCACGCAACTTGCTTTAAAAAATGCGATATTAAAGGAGTAAGGTTTAAACATGCATATTGATTCTACTGATACTACTCTAAAGCGTTACCTAGAAGATATTCGTCGCACCGCTCCCCTCTCCAGAGATGAAGAACAGATTCTTTTCCAGAAAGCAAAAGAAGGCGATAAAATCGCCCGTAAAAAGCTGATCTCTGCAAATATGCGTTTCGTTTTGAAGGTGGCAATCCAGTACCGCGGTTGCCCCATCCCCCTGCCGGACCTGGTTAGCGAGGGTGCTATGGGCCTCGTCCGCGCCATTGAATCTTTCGAACACACCCGTGGCCTTAAGTTCATTTCTTATGGCGTGTGGTGGATCAAGGCTTATATTACCCGTGCTATCAACGAACAGGGCAACCTGATTCGTCTCCCTGCAAACCAGCACCTCCGTGTGCGTAAGGCATTGCACGAACAGTCCCGCGGTAAGGAAATCAACGAAGAAATCCGCGAATTGATTCAGATCGGTCAGCGCGGCGTTTCTTTCGACAGCCCCCTGAAGGCAGACTCCAAGGCAACTTACGCCGAAGAGCTCCCCGATGGCGGCGCTTCCAATCCCGAAGCAGAATCCGAAATCCAGAGCGTCGAAGCATTGGCTCGCGACCTTATGGAACAGCTGCCGGAACGCGAAGCAAAGGTTATTACCGGCATCTTCGGTATCAACCAGGAAGCTCCTCAGACCCTCCGTGAAGTGGGCGAATCCATGAACATCTCCCACGAACGCGTGCGTCAGTTGCGTGACCAGGCACTCCGCCGTATCCGCAAGTACAACAGCAAGGAATTCCTCCAGGAAAAGAAAGACGCATTTTTGGCAGCCATTAACAAGTAATGGCCGCTTAGATGCAGGGGGCCCTGCACATATCCCCTATGAGGACAATTCTCACTAAGGCAACAAAGTTGCCAAGTGTTTATTAGCCCTAGACCCCTTGGCAGACGATTTTTATCGTCTGCTTTTTTTGTGTAGGTACTGCCGGCGATCGCTTTGACGCAGGGGGCTCCGCCCACCTCATTGAACAGAAAAGGCTCCCGCGATTTTTGCGGAAGCCTTTTCAATTTTCTAGGATAGCGGATTATTTCTTCTTGCTCTTTTTGCGGCGAACGCCCCACTTATCCTTAATCTCTTCTTCGATCTTCTTGTTTTCATAGCGGACCACCATCTTGAACTGGACGTTGTACACACCAGTTCCAACAAAGCGGCCGTTATGATCCTTGAAGTTCCAGTTCACGAAGACCTTCTTATCGGTTTCCAGGCAGTTGCCACCAAACTTGGGGCTGTTACAGGGAACCGTAATAATGGTGTCATTCACATACTGGCCCAAATGGTCGAAGAAGTTCACGATGAACGAGATGTAGACATCTTCAGGCTTCAGGGAATCCAGCACAGAAGGATCGTAGGAACCATCTACACCGACCTGAGCGCGATCCAGGAGCTGCGGCACGAAGCGTTCACCCAACTGAACCAGCTGACCCAAGGCGCCGTCCTTTTGCAGGTCTTCCTTAGTCGTCGACCCAGGCACATAGCGGAGGTTCACGGAGCTTACAGTCTGGAGAGTGTAGCTCTTATCGCCATCTTCGTCAACGACGCGATCATCATTGGCATCGAAGGTACCCATATTAGTAGCCTCAACCAAATGGTTCAGCAAGCCACCAATAATAACCGGCTGAGGATCGTCGCCAGCAACGTTGCCATAGTTATCCTTAATGGCATCCTTGGCACCCTTACGGACAATCAGGGAGTCGCCCGGCATAATGGTAGATACGCCACCATCCAGAATCAACTTGACAGAGTAGCCATCAGAGGACCATTCCATACGCATGGGATCCAGTTCGATAGTCTTTCCTCCATGAATATAGGAGAAGAAGTCTTCGCCCTTGAGGTTCTTGGTAAGAATCGGTTCAGAGAAGGTCACAATCAAGGTGTCAGCCTTGGAACCATAGCTCAGGAAGGCCTGAGAAACCACAGGAGACATCTTGTCAACCGGAGGCACGGTTTCTTCATTCACGAAGGTTTCATTAAACACGCTGTAGTACGTGTAGATGGTAGCCTCGGGCAGATCTTCGCGAATGCTGGTGACTCCAGAAGCCAGCGGAGTTGCGGCATGGACATCCCAGATGACTCGGGTAGAGTCCTTAGGATCAATACGCAATTCACCAGGCTGAGCCTGCAGCTGAATCAGCAAGCCTCTGCTGCTATACCACGGGAAGGACATGTACACAGACTCAAGATCTGCAGCCGTCAGCTTCTTGTCGAACACGGTCACAATCTGGTCCAGAACGCCGTCTCCATCGGTATCCCAGTATTCCGAGTTCTTTGCAGAGGCAAAGCGGTCCGTTACCGTCACAGGGATTTCACGATCGTATTCATCAGAAGTAATGTACGGCAAGCTGCTGAAGGTCACGTTAGGATACAGAGACACGCTATCCTTCTTGCCGCCCTTGAGATCAAAGGTCTTTGCAACCAGGATCACGATATCCTTTGTAGGCATGTACACTTTCTTAATCTGACCCACGTCGAAGCCATAACGTTCAGCTTCCTGCTTGAGCATAATCAGCATTTCAGGAGAACCAACGTCAGCCGGAATCAGATCAATACTGAACTGCAGGAACAGGGAGTCCATACCGTTAGCATTGCGGATTGCATATGCATCCTTAATCACAAAGCTACCCACTTCAACAATGGAAGATTCTCTACCATAAGTAGCACCCTTACCATCACCGTAGTAAATCAGAGCCTTTGCATCCTTCGGGAATTCGCCCACGGCCGGCAAGCCCTTGACCTTGCTTACGTCAACCAGGATTCGATCCTTGGAATCATTAAGCTTCGGATTAGCGCACTTGATAGTATCCTTACCCAGAACGATCTTCACGCTATCCAGATCATAGTTGCCGGAGAGGGAATCGTTCAGGAGAATTTCCATGTAGTCCAAGGTATTGTTGCCATCAGTATCCTTGATGTAACCGACACGAGCATCAGGAATAGGATCGTAGAAGGTGATGTTGTCGATGATAATCATTTCACCGCCACCTCTAACCTTAATGGCACCACCAGAAACCACCTTATCAGAAGTTACGTAGAAGGTCACGGAACCATCAGAGTTAACCTTGATTGTCTGAGTCTTGGTACCGCCATTTTCCTTATCGATCAAGGCGATTACAGATTCAGAAATAATTTCCAGGGAATCCACATCACCGAAGTATTCCTTCACCTTAGAAGAGTCCAGAGTAATTGCCAGAACCTGTCCAACCTTTGCGGTATTCTTTCCAGAGTTGTATTCCAGATTCAGAGAATCACCCTTGGGCTTATCATTCAGCAGGTAACTGTTACCATTAATTACCACGGAATTCTTAGTACCCGGAGTCGTGGGATTCAAGACGATTACGCTAGCCACGGCAGAGTCACCCTTGTCAAAGTCATCTGCAGAAGGATAGCTTTCGTAATCAGAACCTTCATTCTGGATGTAATCATCAGCACCATAGTAGACTCTGGAGGAGCTGGACTTTCCGTCAACATCTTCACCGGCTCCGATACTTCTGCTAGAAGAGGAATTGTTACCGGAATTACCGCCGTTGGAACCGCTGGAGCCATTGCCGCCATTGGAGCCGGAGCTGCCATTACCGCCATTGGAACCAGAGCTGCCATTGCCGCCATTGGAATTGCTGGAGCCATTGCCGCCATTGGAGCCGGAGCTGCCATTACCATTGGAACCGCTGGAGCCATTGCCGCCATTGGAGCCGGAGCTGCCATTGCCACCATTGGAACCGCTGGAACCATTGCCACCGTTAGAGCCACTAGAGCCATTGTCGCCGTTGGAATCGCTGGAGCCATTGCCACCATTGGAGCCAGAGCTGCCATTACCATTGGAACCAGAGCTGCCATTGCCGCCGTTGGAACCGCTGGAGCCATTGCCACCATTGGAACCAGAGCTGCCATTACCATTGGAACCGCTGGAACCATTGCCACCGTTAGAGCCGGAACTACCATTAGAGTTAGAACTTCCGTTGGAATTGCTAGACTTGCCAGAAGTACTGGAGCCACCCTTAGAAGAGCTGCTTCCACCCAGGCTACTGCTAGATCCATTATAGGTAATCAAAGCAGAACTACTCTGATTGGTTTCTTCGGAAAGATCTTCGTCTGCGCCAGACGTACCACCTGCGCGGTCGACAATAACACCTTTAAGAGGGGCCAAATCGTCCAAAAAGTTGTCAATCCACTGCACATGGATAAGGATATTATCCTTGATCAGCTTTTGGGAATTGCCTACATAGTCCACAAAGACCATGTGGCCTGTGTTACTGGCAACAAACAAATGACCATAGCCATCGACAGTACCCTGGTCAAGGCGCCAACCGGTATAAGCACCATCCTTCGTTCTCGGGAGAGTCAAATTTTCAAGAGTTTCCTCAAAGAAATATTCACGCATATCGATGGTGGCGACCACCTTGGCCTTCAAGGCACCGTTTTCACGGTAGGGCTGAATCTGAACAATCTTGGAACCACCGAATACGAAGATGGTCTTGGAGTATTCATCATAAGTGGCACCATGAGCACCTTCCAAGGAGTCAATCAAGATCTTCGTGCCAAAGGATTTGATGACCTTTTCGCCCACCTTTCCACCATAGGTACCGATATTTCCTTCAGTTACCGTTACATAGGTTGTATCAGTGAAATACCCGAAATAGGCGCCACCCCTTCTCTCTTTAATTTTATCGGCAGTACAATTTTCGTGATTCGGTTCGCAACCACCACCCATATAGTCAGAATAGGTAAAGAACGCAGTTCCATCACCATCCCAAACTATCGTAGCAAGATTCTTATCCTTTCGGCGATTCGAAGCATTCGGTCTAAGTTCAACGTGATAACCCTTAGAAGAGAAGTTCTTCTCGGTCACATCCGTTTCGGTAGAGAACCTAAACAGAGGCCCAGGAATACCCGAACCCCACAAAATCTTCTGGGTAGGATCCATCATCAAGTGCCAAATACCAGAAGTCTCCTGAGCAGGAGTACCTGATTTCACAACACAGTTGTTTCCATTACCAGCAGTTTTGCTCACCTTATAGATGGTCTTCTGTTCCTGACCTGCAACAAGCAAATCACCATCAGGATGCTGAACAATACCGTCGGCACCATGAACACCATCATTGTAAGAACAAACCACCTTCTTATCAGAAGGTTTCATTAGCAGGTAGCCAGCACCGTTGTACTGATAGCTGATACCCTTGACACGGTCACCGACCCCATCATTCTGGTACTTTGTGTAGTACAGAGTAGCCTTGGAAGAGGGATGAGGGACAATGTCACCCACCTGCTGAATCCAAATACCGGTCGCCGGATTTTCCGGGGCGGGCATATTTGCGGCCACAGCGGAACCAGCCGCCATGAGCATAGCTGTTATGTATCTTGTAATCTTCTTCATATCACTACCCTCTGAAATCGTCCCTAGTGCTTAGTTGCGGAAACGCCCCATCTAAAGACTCTTTCAACTTTAAAATCTTCCTCTGCGCCGTACACGCGAATATTAAACTTTGCCAAATAGATACCGACGCCAACCTTACGGCCATTGTCGGAACGCATATTCCAGCGAACATAC
The DNA here is from genome assembly GCF_023373925.1 of Fibrobacter sp. HC4. Taxonomy (NCBI): domain Bacteria; kingdom Pseudomonadati; phylum Fibrobacterota; class Fibrobacteria; order Fibrobacterales; family Fibrobacteraceae; genus Fibrobacter; species Fibrobacter sp. HC4. The sequence goes on from NZ_JALCZV010000001.1 coordinate 16,509, forward strand.
AACTTATCCGGATTTTCAAGGCAATTGCCGTCAAAGAACGGATCGTCGCAATCAATCTTGCCCGAGGCGTGTCCAACATATGCGCCAAGGTTTGTATACACATACAATTCCCACTTCAATCCGATTTTATCGATATCCACCTTGGACACACCATCAGAACCATTCTTCATAATGGTTGCAAAGCTGACATCCATCAGGACACCCAGAGAAGCCTTCTGTTCTTCGCTCAGTTCAGATTCCACATGGTCAAGAGTAAAGGGCTTTGCTCTTTCGCTCAGTTCTTCCATGCGGTTCAAGTCTGCCATAGAGGTTGTCTTCATAACCACACGAGGATCGCCCTTCACCATCACAGGAGGAGTGACTTCGGCAACGTTATTGCCCTCGAGATCCTTCAAGCCAGAAGTGAAGTTGTCAAAGCGAACAGAATCTGCAGGATTCATACGGCTAGTCAGATCAGCTCCTGCTTCCATCATAAAGGTAACGGTACGTCCATCGTTACTCCACTGAGCATCACTCAAGTCGTAATGGACCCATTCCCCATCCACATAGAAGGCGAGGCAGTCATCGGTCAAGTTAAAGTTCTTATAATCGATGGGTTCAGAGAAGGTAACAGTAAAGCGATCCGGTTCCATTTCCTGGAAAGACTCAGGATTCAGGAAGGTCGTGGAAATAACAGGCGGCATATAGTCGTGCATTCCACAGAGTGTTTCTTCTTCGGTCTTTTCGCCGTCAATAGTAACCTTATTGATCAGCTTGGCATAGCCATATTCCTTACCCTTAGAAGAAACGGAATCAATAGAAGTCAGCATCGGCTTGATGTTGTACTTATCTGGATCCAGGGCATAACCAACCACCAGTCCATCGTCAGAAATGACCAGGTCATAGATGCTAGTCGGAACAATTTCAACAACATCACCATCCTTATCCAACCAGTAGAACTTCAATTCCAGATTCTTCAAGTCATCTTCTGTAATAGGAGTGCTGAAGCCCAGAGAAACACTATCCATACGGCCGTCACCATCTCGATCATAGAAGCCGTTGTTTTCGTTGTCTGCATAAACACGGCCAGCGTTGTCAACAGGAACTTCCTTATTGTTCTTGGACGTAGGCACACCGTCAGCTGAAGTCAGGATGCCGTCGGGGCACTTATCCTTGCCGCAAACGGTTTCAATCTTGATCATGTCACCAACTTCAACCACGCCAGTCTTCACAACGAAGGTCCAGACATTGCCATCCTTCTTGACGGCATTGACATCAATGGCTTCTCCATTCAGGACCAGGCCACGACCAGAAGTCCAGGATTCATCCATGTCCTTGTTGAAACGGACAACCAGGGTGTCAGTCTTACCATTGCCCTTGATCAGGGATGCAGACTGGATGGCGGCGCCGATGCTATCCTTCAGATCGGTCTTCAGGGTATCGCAGCGGTTGCCCAAGGTGGAACATACATAGGCCTTAACAGCACCGGTAGCGGAATCCTTCTGAAGTTTCACGCTCACATCGGGCAGGCCAAAGATATCTCCATTCTTATTTTCCTTGACATCGCCGGAATACTTCTTGAAAGATTCATCATCAGGCCAGCTGTAGTAGAAGCTGTCCACAGACACAGAATCCATATTGCCGCTGAACCAGGTAGCAATGCTATCGCCAATACCATCACCATCGGTATCATAAATGGCAGCACCGTCCAGAGAAGGCATATCCGGATTCTTGAACTGCAATTCGCCGGGGAACTTCTCATCCACAAGGAACTTGGTCTTGCCAGAGGAGTCCTTACCATCATCAAAGCCACCAAGAGTGAAGGTGGAACCATCGGTAACGGCCTTTGTTGCCACAACCAGGAAGCTGGACTTACCGTTTTCGATTTTCAGACGGACTGATCCATCACTCAAGGTCAGGTCGGAACCACTGGGGCTCAGGAACTTGAGGGATTTGCTATCGCCAAAAGCAGAGAAGAAGAAAGTCCTTTCAAGAGTGGAGTCCGTTCTGTCAGCCTGGGGGCCATAGGGAATAACAGCACGCACGTCAACTTTTACAGTATCGCCAACCTTGTAGTCCAGTTTAGACACATCGGTTATGACCTTACCATCAATGCTGTATTCCAGTTCCGGGGCATAGAAGTTATAGACAAGACTTACAATGGGATCGATATCCGATTCGGAGACTGCAGTACCCAGTTGGAAGTTCTCATAAGCGTAGTGGCCATAAATATTGACTTCGACAACAGAATCCGCACCGGAATTCACAGGAGTGAGATTTTTTATCTGAGTGGAGTCAGAAGCCTTGGTAACGGTCAGAGTGTCAGTGCTAACTTCCTTAGGGATGTAAACCAGGAAGTCCTTGTAAGGGATAGCATTCTTTCTCATGATGGCAGAATCCGGATCCACCACATAAAGCACTGCTGTTCGGGTAGACCAGATTCGGGCGTACTTGCAGCGGACGTCCGGTGTTGCCTTGGGGTCATTCTTGTTGTAGTTGACGCAGTCTACATTTTCGGCAAAGGCCGCTGTCAAGCAAATCAACAGGAGCAATAACGCCCACATAGCGGAGATATGTGACTTAAACAACTGCATCTTAAACCTCTAATCCAATTCAAAATTCAATAACAGGAGAAAAATGCATCCTTCTTTATGCAAATTCTCTTTTACAAAGATATGTTTTTTTTAAGAAAAAGCAAAAGGGGTTTACGCCTTTGTGACTTGAATCTCACGCTATTTTACAGTTTCATTTATTCCAATTCAGAATAGGAATTAGCCAAGTCCGTAACGATTTCATCCATAAAAATCCAACCTCGGCCGCAAAGCTTTAGGCGGTCATGATTTTCCATCGAAACGAACCCCTTCTTAAGCCATTTTTCGTATGAAGAGGGTGGCAGACGCACTCCAAATGAGCTAAGTCCTTGAAGATCAAGGCCTGACGACTGTCTTAATGACAGCCAGAGGAGTTCCATGAGCACATCCTCATCATTTAATTTATCAGTAGTAAGTCGGGATTCCGGTGCCCCCTCACGGACAAAATCCCTCCATCGAGGGTACATCTCCGGTGCATAGAAACGGGTGTTTCCCAAAAAACTATGGGCTCCCGGGCCAAAACCGGCATATTCTCCCCGGGACCAATAGTTCCGGTTATGGATGCTTTCGTAACCAGGGCGGGCAAAATTTGAGACTTCGTAACGTTCAAATCCTTTTCGACCAAGAAGTTCAACGCCGTTCAAGTACATTTCTTCATACAAATCTTCATCGATATTCAGCAGCCCCTTTGACACCTTTTGCCCTAACATAGACCTAGGCGAAACAGTTAGACCGTAAAAACTGATGTGATTCAAGTTAAAATCGGACAGCCGATCCACATCATTCAGGAAACTTCTAACAGTCTGACCGGGAAGATTGAACATCAAATCCCCAGAAACCTGAGCGCCGGAAGAAGTCAACAAGTCAAGAGCCTGGATACCCGATTCCACAGAGTGGGAACGGCCTATGGTGGTCAACAAATTCCCGTCAAATGTCTGTAACCCCAGACTAAAACGTCGAACTCCAAGTTCCAAAGCCTTCTCTACCGTATGCTTTCGGGTAGATTCCGGGTTAAATTCCATGGAAACTTCTTTTAGGGAGTCAACATCCACCCCCAAAGACCTCAAACAGCCAAAGATCTGGCTCAGGCAGTCCAACGGAAGAATCGACGGGGTTCCCCCACCGAGGTATAAGGTTTGCGCCGTCTTTAGCAATCCCGGATGGGCGGCATCAAAAAATTCAACCTCACGGCAAAGTAGATCCGTATACTCCTGATAGAGCTTCGGAAACGCAGGCATCACGTGAAAATCGCAATAATCGCAAATTTTCGCGCAAAAAGGGATGTGAATATACAGTCCAAACATTTTTTTTACAACAGAATCTACTACTTTTAGAGAAACATTCACTGAAATTTAGATTATATAAGGTATATGGAGAATAACGAAAAGAAGAATTGGAAAAAGAAAATGAGGAAGCGCCTTCCCCTCATTCTCTTTTTGACGCTTTCTACCGTCATTTTCTTCTTGGCATCAACCCTTCTGCTGGACGACTCCTACAAAGACATCGTCATCATTGCCATGATCTGGGCCCTGCCGTTATTCATTCATTGACCGGGATACTCCTATGGCAATGACACGCATGACACAGCGTAAATTCAAGGCGATCTGTTTCTACATCCTGTCATGGATTGTAGTTTCTATGGGTGCGACGGCCTTGTCTACCTACGGAAACATCGACGGCATGGACCCCACCAGATTGCTATTCATGTTGCAGTTGTCCCTGTTCACAGGTCTGTCCCACGGCATCTACGACGTGGTGATTCTTCAGGACGAAATGGACAGCCGCCCCGTGGCCACGTCCTTGTTAATCCGTTCCTGGTTTTTCTTGTCTAGCATTTGCGTCAACTTGATGCTCTGCATTCTAATCTGGTACATCGACAGCCGCGAAGGTCTTGTCAACGAGAATGCACTGCGCCAGGTACAGGCCGCATTTAAGGAACACGGTAACCAGGTTCTGATTGTCGGCTTGTTCCTCCTGGGCCACTTGATTACATTCGTCCGTTCAGTCCACAAAAAATTCGGATCTAGAGTCTTCATCAACACGGTCCTAGGCAAATACCAGGATCCAGTGGAAGAGGACCTGGTATTCATGTTCATCGACTTGAAGAATTCCACCACCATCTGTGAAGAACTGGGCAACATCAAATACAGCAACTTTATTCGAGACTACTACAAGCTTTTATCGAACTGTTGCGAAGAAAATCATGGAGAAATCTATCAGATTGCAGGCGATGGAGCCTTTATTACCTGGAAAACAAGTGCTTGTCGCAGCAGGGCAAGACCATTGAACTGCTTCTATGACTTCAAGGAATGCCTACACAACACCAAAAGACGCTTTTTGAGACGCTACGGAATTGCCCCAGACTTTAAGGCTGCGGCCCATTGCGGACAAGTGATCGCCACTGAGGTGGGAAACTTCGGAAGTGAAATGGCATACCATGGAGACGTTCTGAATACGACCGCCCGAATCCAGACGCTCTGTTCAAAGTTAGGCCAGGATTTCCTGATTTCGGAAGACCTGTTCGCCAAGCTCCCCCTCCCCTTGCCTCACAATTTCATGTGTTCCAAGGCAGGTCTTTTTGAACTTCGCGGAAAGAGAAACGGTACTTTGATATTCTCCTTGCAGCTGCCAGACTCTTTTAAAATCACGGAAGAATAATTTTCAAAAAAATTAAATAAAATCTGAAAAGACCCTTTACAAGCTAAAAAAAAATAGTTAAATATGGCGCACCCCGCGGGAATAGCTCAGTTGGTAGAGCACGACCTTGCCAAGGTCGGGGTCGAGGGTCCGAGTCCCTTTTCCCGCTCGAAAATGTGAAAAGACATCCGAATGGATGTCTTTTCTTTTTTATGTCGTGATGAGGTGGAATCGGGCGCGAGACCCCTCGGGATCGGAGGTGCAGACAATACTCAAAAAAAATTTAAAGAAAACGCCACATCCCTTTACAAACCTCAAAAAAATATCTATATATGGGTCACCCCGCGGGAATAGCTCAGTTGGTAGAGCACGACCTTGCCAAGGTCGGGGTCGAGGGTCCGAGTCCCTTTTCCCGCTCGAAAACAAAAGAACCACTCAACGAGTGGTTCTTTTTGCCTTTTTTGCAATTTCGATTTTTGCCGACCCTACAGTTTCCATATTCGTGAAGGACGCTTCCGAAATTGAAAACTTAAGAGCCGACCTTTCTGAACTAAAGGAAAGCCTTGGAGAAGAAAACGAAGCACTCAACAAGTTAATTGAGCAGGCTAACCGTATCGGCATCATGAACGACCGATGCCAAATGCTTTCTATCAACGACATTCTCGATGATAGTTGCGGCAAGTTCTATGCAGTGGAACTCCCGGAATTCGAAGCGAATTACATGGAAGTGACAGGAGAAATCCGTCTAGGATCCATGACCATGTCGAACAATTTGGAACAGCGCACCCAGCAAATTGACGCCTGTGCAGAAGCCCCGTCCGCTGCATACAAGATTAGCTCAACTAAAGAAAACTAGACTCACAGCCTTAATAAAAAAGCCCAGGATTTAATCCTGGGTTTTCTATTCAAATAAATCCGGGTGTTCCTGCATTTCGTCCAGCTGAATCTGATGAAGGACGGCACGGCCCTGAGTCAAGCTGCTCTGGACATCGATAAGGCGCTGATTCTTGGAACCACGGAACTTGAGACTAAGGCTGCGTTGGGCCAAAACGAAGGGCCCATCCACCAGGATATCCGCAAAGGTCAGCAGTTCCATGCAATCCGGACGCTGTTCCCGGTGCGCGACGATGTACTCATAAGTATAGCCGGTGAAGACGACCAGATTCAGCCCACGTTCCTTGATTTCGCGGGCCAGGGGAACCAGAGTGGCCGCCTGTTCCATAGGATCGCCACCGCTAAAGGTAACACCATCCAGCAGAGGGTTCTCTTCGATCATGGAAAGGATTTCCGCCAGGGAAATCAAATGGCCGCCATTGAAATCATGGGTCTGGGGATTGTGGCATTCCAGACAATGGTGCTTACAGCCCTGGGTAAAGATGGAAAAACGAATGCCGGGACCGTCTACAAAGGATTCCGCCTCGATGCCAGCAATTCGGAGATTCTTGCCCTCAAAACCTTCGGGCACGGGCAAGCCCAAATCTTCACGATCTTCTTCCTGATAGTCCATCCTTGCACCTTTACATCCGACGAATATTCAACAGGGAGCCTTTACAATTTACGGCTCCCTATCTCAAAGATACAAAAAAAGCCCACGGGTTCCCTTACAAAACGCAAGAAATGCCGCAGGCTATTCAATTAGGCGTCGCCGCAGCAGCCGTGCTTGACACGGTCAGCGACTTCAGCGCGCTTTGCGTTGTTAAAACGATCTACGGTACCCACCAGGTAACCGGTAATGCGACGGATACGTTCGAAGCTTACGCCTTCGCCATACATGGATTTTTCTTTTTCGCTCATTTTTTTCTCCTTGACTAATTCAAGCCTAGTTCGTTTTCCTCTTATCTTGTTCCCTTCAAACCTCTTTGGCCATTATAGCCAATTCCGTGCCAAAAACCGCCCTAGCGAATTCCCAGGAATGCTGGCATGCCCGGGAACTTCTTGCGAAGTTCCTCGATCTTCTGAGGATCGATGGCGTGACCATCTGCGCGACCGCAACGGGGGCAGCAGTCATTGATGACGCCGACGTAACCGCAAACGGGGTCACGGTCAACCGGGTGGTTAATAGAGCCGTAGCCAATGCCGGACTTTGCCATAAAGCGAACGATCTTTTCGAAAGCATCCAGATTCTGGGTCGGATCGCCATCCATTTCGATGTAGCTGATATGGCCCGCATTGGTGAGGGCGTGGTACGGAGCTTCAAGTTCAATCTTCTTGAATGCGCTAATCTTGTAGTATACCGGCACATGGAAGGAGTTGGTATAGTAATCGCGGTCGGTAACGCCCGGAATAACGCCAAACTTCTTCTTGTCCATACGGAGGAAGCGGCCAGAGAGGCCTTCTGCGGGAGTAGCGAACAGGGTGATGTTCACGCCCAGACGCTTGGATTCGCTATCGCAGAATTCACGCATGTGCTGTACAATTTCGAGACCCAGGCGCTGAGAAGCCTCAGATTCGCCGTGGTGCTTTCCGGTGAGAGCCACCAGAGTTTCGGCAAGGCCGATAAAGCCGATAGAAAGCGTGCCATCCTTAAGAACTTCGCGAACTTCGTCGTTCCAGCCAAGCTTATCGGAACCAATCCAGATGCCCTGACCCATGAGGAAGGGGAAGTTCTTGACGCGCTTGCGGCACTGGACTTCCATACGTTCCAGGAGCTGATCGCGGACCAGAGCCAGCATACGGTCCAGTTCCTTGTAGAACAGATCCAGGCTCTTCATCTTGATTGCGATGCGAGGAAGGTTGATGGAAGTAAAGCTCAGGTTGCCACGACCGAAGGTAATTTCGTGATCGGGGCGTGCAGAGTTACCGATAACGCGGGTACGGCACCCCATGTAAGCAATTTCAGTTTCGGGATGGCCCGGCTTGTAGTACTGCAGATTGTACGGAGCATCCTGGAAGCTGAAGTTGGGGAAAAGTCTCTTTGCGGAAACACGGCAGGCCAACTTGAACAGGTCATAGTTGGGATCACCCGGATTCATGCTGACGCCTTCCTTGACACGGAAAATCTGGATGGGGAAGATTGCGGTTTCGCCACCACCCAGACCTTCTTCAGTGGTAAGGAGCAGGTTGCGCATGACCATCTGGGCTTCGGGAGCGGTACACATACCGTAGTTGATGCTGGAGAACGGAGTCTGGGCACCGGCACGGCTGTGCATAGAGTTCAAATTATGCACGAAAGCTTCCATAGCCTGGAAGGTAGCCTTGTCCGTTTCTTCGTAAGCCTGCTTTTCGGCAAACTTCTGGGCATGCATGGTAGTTTCAACGCCGTAGGTCTTGGAAAGTTCGTGTGTTTCGGTTTCAACGAAGCGTTCGTTGGGAACCAAAGTTGCAACCATTCCCATTTCAGCCATTTCTTCGTGAAGCTTCTTGACTACGGGGCGAACTTCTTCTTCGCTCTTGCCAGCCAGAAGCATAAGGGCCTTGACCATGTTGTTCAGGTAGGCCTTGCGATAAGTAATGCGGACGCCATCGGCCATGGCGTAATCAAAGTTAGGAACAGCCTGACCGCCATGCTGGTCGTTCTGGTTAGACTGAATGGCAATAGCAGCCAATGCGGCGTAGCTACGGATATCCTTGGGTTCACGGAGGTGGCCATGACCGGTATTAAAGCCATTCTTGAAAAGCTTCAGCAGGTCGATCTGGCAGCAAGTCATGGTGAGGGCGTAGAAGTCCAGATCATGGATATGGATATCGCCTTCGGAGTGAGCACGGCTGTGTTCCGGCTTCAGCATCATCATGGTGTAGAAATGCTTAGCAGATTCGGAACCGTACTTGAGCATGGTGCCCATGGCGGTATCGCCATCGATATTTGCGTTTTCGCGCTTGAGATCGGATTCCTTTGCAGAACTGAAAGTAATGTCGCGGAGGGTGTGCATAAGGCGAGTGTTCACTTCACGAACACGGGTACGTTCTGCACGGTATAGGATGTAGCTCTTAACGGTATCGGCATAGCCGCCTTCAGTAAGGGCCTTTTCTACAGCATCCTGGATTTCTTCAATATCGGGGGAACTCTTGCCGCTGGCTTCCAAAAGGGAAACAGCTTCGGCGGAAACCTTGAGAGCGGTGCTGTTAAGAATATCATCGTTGCCGAGGAGGCTCATCTGGCTCTGCGCGGCCTTGATCTGATCATCAAGTTCGCCGGAGGCACGGAATGCCTTAACAATGGCGTCAGCAATCTTTTCGATATTAAACGGCATTTCTCTGCCGTCGCGCTTCTTAACAGAAACAATCATCGTCATCCCTTCGGCCAGCCGACACAAAATATCGAATCTAGCCCCGCAAAAATCGTATTATTCTCTTCAATCCTATCGTGTCAATCACCGAAATCAGTCTACCAAAACCGCCTTTTTTCCTGAATACTCAAGCAAAACGCCAATTTCTTACAATAAACTTTTTATTTCGCGATTTCACTACATCTTGTGTTCAAGCACCACACCCAACCACAAGATGTGGCCTACAAGATAATAAAACATAACTCCCTTGTGGATGTTATTTCTTAAAATTTTCAAAAAATTTTCTGAGTTTTCCTCAACGGCAAGCCTATCAACAATCTGTAAACACAGCATATTTTTAACGCATCAATCGCTAACTCTTTATATCATAAGTAGTTAGACTAAAGTAGCATTTTCGTAAGTTTTCTACAAACTAAAATTAAACTTTTTCTTTACAAAAGTTTTGCTTTTTCTCAAAAATAAAGTATACTCAGGGTATAACCTTAGGGATGGTTAAGGAGATACAAAAATGAATAAAAAAATCATTGTCGCTGCAGTCGCAGCATTATCCGCCGTTTCCATGGCAGAAACCGTCAACAACGATATCTGGTTCAACGGAACAAGTCAAATCGCCAACACCACAAAAGAAAGCCTGGAACCCAATTACGAGAATCCCTCTTACTGGTATGATTACGACGACCGTGCCAACGATAAAGGCGGTTCCTACATTAAGTACCTCTACGATTCTACCGGCAATTACGGCTCTTTCATCCAGCCAATGATCGACAGTTTGGGTTACATCTTTGTAAAGTATGTACTTGTGGACCCAACTACCACAGGTCAAAATGAAGAATACCCATACAATTTCGTCGGAATGGGCTTCAACCTTGTAGGTGCAGCACAGGACCCCCTCGACATAACCTCCGCCGAGGGTCTCTGCGCCACATACACATCAGATGATGACGTCACATTGACGATTGACGCAGACGGCACAGGCAACGCCTCCTGTTCAGCCAAGCTAACCAAAACAGCCACCCCGACTTTGGTCGATCTGGACTTCAGCAAATTCAGCCAACCCACGTGGACACCTGCAGCACAGAAGGTTTCCAGTTGTGCTGAAGCTTTTGCAAAGGCAACCGCGGTCAAATTCCAAATTGACGGACAGGCTTCCGACGCCCAGGGCGCATTGCGCATTTTCGAGGTCGGTCCCAAGGGAACTTGTAAGGGAGAAAAGGCTGTTTCCCAGAAAGAAAAGTCTGCAAACTCCTGTGACCATCACGCAGACCCAGACGCCATTTCTCAGAAGGCAGTCTCTGCAGCAAACGCAAGCCTTTCTGGCAGAATCCTTTCCTTTAGCGGAATCAAGAGCGCCTCTTACGAAATTGCAAACGTCCAGGGCCAGGTCGTAAAGAGCGGCAAGGTTGAAGCATCCATCAACTTGGCAGGCCTCAAGGCAGGAATCTACATGGTTCGTATTTCGGGCAAATCCGTAAATATGAACAAGAAGATCCTTCTGAAGTAAAAAGTCATACTTTAAAGAATAGAAAGAGGATTCCGGCAACGGGATCCTCTTTTCGTATGACGAAACGCAGCCGCGGACACCGTAGGCGGGAAAAGGGAATGTTCGTCCGCAGTCTCCGAGGGGTCTCGCACACAATCCGATTTTTGCCGTACCCTCTTCGAGAGGCGCTCGGATTCCCTTCCGCTACTTCAAAAAATGAAAAAAGACATCCATTCGGATGTCTTTTCACATTTTAGAGCGGGAAAAGGGACTCGGACCCTCGACCCCGACCTTGGCAAGGTCGTGCTCTACCAACTGAGCTATTCCCGCGAGGATGGCCCATATATAGCTATTTATTTTTCACTTGTAAAGGGATATGGGCCATTTTTTCAACTTTTTTTTAAAGTTTGCTTTTTTTACCTGCGATTCAACATATTAGCCAGGAAATTTACCCCTACGGCTACCACAATGGTAGTGGTCATGCTGATCAAGGGCATCCAGGGCCAGCTAAAGATTCCGCCGAGAACTGCAGGCACACCGAAAGCGGGGATTCCCTGAACAAGAATCAGGCTACCCATACCGCAGAGGACGGCAATGATGACGCACCAGCCACGAAGTTTCTTGGGACTTTCGTCGCCACCGAACAGTTTATTGGCGAAAAAGGCCAGCAGGAACATGCCCAGCAGCGGTCCTGTAAAGAGGCCCGTAAAGAACACGGCGTTCTTCAAAAGGCTCCCCTGCTGGGTAGCGGCAAAGAGTGCGCCGAACACGCCCAGAACACCCCACAGCACCGTCCAAAGCTTTGCGCGCTTGAGACCGCCCAGGCCTTCATTTTCCTTCCAGCCAAAGAAATCTCTTTCAGAAGTATTGCTGAGAGAATTGATGGCGCCAGAAAGAGAGCTCATGGCGGCTGCACAGATGGCGGCAACAATCAAGCCGGTTACACCCTGGGGCAGACCATTTACGATAAAGTAAGGAAAGACGTCATTCTGTCCGAGACCTGTAGGAAGAGGAGCCGCGTGGGCCGTCTGGTAGTAAACATAAAGGGCGGCACCAACCCAGTAGAACAGGATAGAAACCACAACACCCAACACCATGGAAAGTACGCTGGAACGGTTAGCCGCCTTCACGTCCTTGCAACTGAGGTAGCGTTGTACAAACTGCTGGTCGCAACCGCGGATGGCGATTTCAAGAACGGCGTAGGCAAAGCCTGCGGAAATCAGGGTGCGGGCATTGGAGATATCCAGGCTACCGTCGAACCACTTTGTCTTGCCGGCCTCCCCTGCCATGCGGGCCATTTCGCCAAGGCCACCTACAGAATTGGAAATGATGAGAAGCACCAAGGCGCCACCGCCAAAGAAGACGATGAACTGCATCACGTCGGTCCAGATGACAGCCTTGATACCGCCGAACCAGGTGTAGAAAATGGCCACTGCCGCAGAAACGATAATCGCCACCTTCAGGTCAATGTGCAAAATTTGAGCGAGCACCAGGGACGGAGCGTACAGCAGAATTCCTGTGCGGAGCAACAAGTGCATGCAGTAGAAGATGGCCGCCAGACGACGGACCGGTCTGCTGAAACGAACTTCAAACAATTCGTAGGCGCTACTAATGCCGGAATTCTGGAATCGGGGAATGAAGACCTTCCCCACCACGAAGATACTGATGAAGGCGCCGATCTGGAACATGAGGAAAGTCATGTTGTCGCCATACACATCGGCAGGAGCCCCCAGGAATGTGGTGGCGCTGACGGAGGTGGCGATAAGGCTAATACCAACGGCAATCCAGGGCATGGATCCACCGCCAAGCATGTACTCCTTCAAGTTCTTATTGCCGCGGGAAACCCACAGGCCGATGAAGAGGGAAAACAGCAAATAGGCGGCCAGGACCAGCCAGTCAACTAAAGTAAACATCTTCCCTCCTGAAGGGCTTTATGCTTTGGGAGCCATGGATTCTTCGTCAAGTTCGTAACGGACAACGCGGTTACGGCCGCCTTCCTTGGCGCGATACAGAGCCTGGTCGGCGTTGTTCACGGCCTTCTTCATGTCGTGGAAGTCCGGAGTGACCAGGAAGGCGCCAATGCTGACGGAAACCTTGAGGGGCTTTGTCTGATGGACGTCGATGGCCAGCTTTTCGACAGCCTTGCGGATGCGTTCAGCCTTTTCCATCATACCTTCAGCCGTGGTTTCCACCATGCCCACCACGAATTCTTCACCACCGTAACGGGCCACCACGTCGATATCCTTTCGCATTTCGGAGCTGACGGTGTCGGCGATGCTCTTGATAACCACGTCACCGATGGGATGTCCGTAGGTGTCGTTGACGCGCTTGAAGTGGTCGATGTCCATCATGAGAACGCCGATGTTGTACTTCTTGCGGTCGGCGCGAACCTTTTCGGAGCGCAGACTTTCGTGGAGCGTGCGGTGGTTGATAAGACCGGTGAGGCCGTCGCGCATGGCCAGGTCACGGCCATGCTCGAACTTTCGAGCGCGATCGTAGGCGAAGCCTGCGACGCCAGCGAAGGCCTTGAGCAGTTCCTTTTCGTGTTCGCTATACGGTCTGGAGCTGCTGCTTTCAAGGCAGATGGCCATATCTGCAGTAGCCGCATCTGTTTCGGTAGCCACTGGCATCACGAACAGCTGACGCAAATTCAAGTTACGCTTTTCGTTATCGCTAAGGCGGGGCACATATTCGTTGTAACCCGGAGTAAAGCTGCGTTCCACCGGACGGTTGCGCATCATGGCCAGCACGAAGATACCCTTGTCAGAAAGGGTAAAACGCTTCTCGGAGAACTGACTGGATTCGATACCATCGCAGTACACCACACGTCCAGCACTTTCATTCACCTTATTCATGGCAAGAATCGTCAGACGGTCGTAGGCCACGTTAGCCTTCACGTAGTTGATAATCTGCTTATAGATGTCCTTCACAGTCATGGTCTGGAAGAACTTACGCTGATAGTTGTAAAGACCAGCGTACTGCTGCAGGGCGATATGCTTCTGGGCAGAGTAGAAGCCCTTGTAATCAAGCATGGAAATCGCCTTGGCAATATAAACCAGGGCCTGGGCCGTCTTATCGGTAAATGCGTTAGGCGCAGTGGAATCCAGAACCAGGATACCGACGCGGTTGCCGCTATGGTCCAGCATAGGGACAGCCACCACAGACTTCACCGGAGGATTGTCCAGATAGAACGACAGAACCTTGCTACTAGGCAAATCGCCTTCGAGGATGCGGCTCACACCGGATCTGAACATCTGACTCAGCAGGCTTCCACTTTCCGAAAGGCGTGTGCTGGGATTCACGGACATTTCCTTGTCGTTTACATAATTGCGAACACCCCATTCCCTGGGGTTATTCTGCTGGGTAAACACAATGGCGGTATTCACTCCGGGAACGATGACCTTCAACGCACAAAGCATGTCGGTCATGGCACGGTTAATATCAGCATTGGCACGGGCCCATACCTGGCTCACCTTGAAGGCGGCCTCAGGTTCGTTAGCCCTGTCATGATCATTGCGGAACTCGGAAATCAAATCGGGGGACACAACAGGATTAGTGTTGGTAGATCGGGGCCCGATAGAGATAATGGGAATATTGCTAGTCGGATTCTGGCTGTTAGGACCACCTGCCAGACGAGGACGATTCAACCAGGCCAGTACAAAGGCCACAATGGCAAAGGGAATCAGGAACAGGAGCATTCCACCATGGAACGCCAAGCCAAGCAGAAGACCTGCCACGATAAAAAGTATTTCGGCAACAGACATAGACACCCTATAATCGGAAGGAACGGTACAACATTACTGTCGCCACGCCACCATAGACGAAGTGGCTGATCCATGCCGCCCAGAAAGGCGACAACGCACCATTTTCTCCCATTTTCAATCCTATTCGTTCAAGAATATAATAGCTAAATACAATCAACAGACCAATGCCAAATTTCTGGGAAAGCCCCCCAGAACGGCTATAACGATGGCAAAGTGCGGCACCAATCAGGAGCACAATCAGGTTCATCCAGTGAGCAGACCGCTTAAAGTGCAGTGCGGTTTCCATGGTACGGGTATCTTCACCGGAGCGCTTCAATACCTCGATCCTCTTCTTGACCATTTTGGAATCCATTTCATCGGAAACCTGACGTTCATTAATGAGGTCTTCTGGACGGGTAGAAACTTGGTCACAGGCCTTTTCGCGAACGAACTTGTAGACTTTCACAGAGCCATCTTTCTGGAAGACGCGTCGATGTCCCCGTTCAAACTGCCAGCATCCTTCATCCTCCAGCCAACGGACCACCTTGGCATCAAAGCGTTCCTGGAGGCGACCCTCGTCGCGCAGTAAAAGGAGCACGTCTCGTCCCAGTTTGCTCTTGCCAGAATAATGTCTAAAGAACCAGCTAGCCTTCTCACTGTCGATAAAGGTAAATTCCTGTTTTTCCTTGATGCGGGGATTCTTCTTTTTCTGGGCGTTAGTTTCCATAATTTCCAGACGTTTATGGTTAGCGTCAGGAAGCCAATATTCACTCATTTCATAAGAACCCACCGACACAAGAATTCCAAAAACAAAAATGGGGAACAATGTCTTGAGCGGGCTCTGTCCAGAGCTCTGCATGGCGCTCATTTCCAGGTGGCGAGCCATATTGCCTACGGAAGCCAGGATTGAAATAAAACAGGCCACGGGAGTAATCAAATACACCATGTACGGCAAGTAGCAGACGTAATAGTCCACTGCATCCTTGGTCTCGCGGGTAGACCAGGTCTTGATGTTTCCCACAAAGTCGATAACCACGAACATAAGGACTGCACCAAGAAGCACAATAAGGAACATCTTGAAGAAGTTCCATAGCATGTACCTTGTAAACTTCACCCGAACCTCCCGAAGACTTTCTTGAAGCCCCTACCAAAGAAGCCCTTGACCGCACGAACACCCCTGAAGAACTTGGAGTCTCCCGAGAAGCGGTCACGGACCATGGCGATCGTAATGAAGATACCAAAAATTCCGATAATGATATTGGAAGCCCACATGGCCAGATAAGGACTGACGACCAGACGGTCAGCCAGATTTTCGCCACCAATAAGGCAAATCCAGTAAATCACAAAGAACGATAGACTGTAAAGGATACCTGTACCAATACCACCCTTGCGAGCCATGATTCCCAAAGGCGCCCCAATCAGAATAAAGATAAAGCAGGCCACGCCGGTACTGATTTTCTTCTGGATTTCGACCGTATATTGAGCCTCTCGTTTCAATTCCGCCTCTACACGGCCAAAAGCACGTTCCGTGGTGCGGAGGGCAGACACCTCCTGTACTCGCAGGCGCTGCAGGGACCGGCGGCGTTGGACGGAATCAATCTCGATATTACTTTCCTTGATGTCAGGGACAACGGAGTCACCGACCACATTCTTTTGGAGAGCCACCAACGTACTCAGACGTTTTTCCAGGGCGTCCTTACGGAACTCCACGTACTTCTTTCGCGCGTCATCCACCACATCCTGCATCATCTCAATGGGCATTTCGCGGTCGCTGCGATAACTGCGGTTGCGGCGTTCCAGACGGTCATCCACATTCTTCATGGCCAGATCCTGACTGAAGAATCGGATGCGGAAATAGTTTTCCGGATTATCCGGGTCTGTCATATGGTTTTCGCCACTGCGCAGGCGGAGCATAAGAGTTGCTCCATTGTCAGCGTATTCCATGGAGGCACTGTCGGCATAGACAATACGAGGCGCCCCCTTCTTTTCCATTTCAAAAATTTGAATGCCATACAGGGTACCCGTAGTGGGATCGATATGGTTTACCCAAAGCTGGACCCCCGGGAACTGGGTAATCAGTCGACCCGCATCAATAAAGGCATGGGGCTTCTTGCGGGACACAGCACTCATCAGTTCCACGGAACGGTGGTTGGCCTCGGGCAAGACCCAGTTGTTGAACACCACCATCAGCACCGACACCAGGAGCGAAACAATCAGCACCGGCCTCATCAGGGAAAGGGGAGAAATACCGGCGGCCTTGCAGGCCGTAATTTCCTGGTCTCCGGACAGTCGGCCAAAGGCCATAAGGCTCGCCACAAGAACGGCCATGGGAATAGAAAGGGAAAGCATCCAGGCCAGGTTCAGTACAAAGATTTCAACCACCGTAGAAGTGGGAAGCCCCTTGGACAAGACACTGTCTAGAATTTTGACCAAAAAATCCACTACAAATAGAAACGTAATGCCAAAAAGAGACGCCAGGAAGGGGGCGATCAGCTCTTTCAAGACATAGCGGACTAAAATCATTTTTCTGGACTGCCAATTTTTGCTAATTTACGGCGGTAAAGTTAGAATTAACCAAAGAAAAAAAATGATGCTGTTCAAAAAGATTCCCCTGTTCCTCTGCATTTTTTCTACCGCAGCACTGATCGCCGGATGTTCCTCCAGCGGTCCCAAGATGAAACACACAGAATGGTGTAAGGTTCGCTACGACAAGGCAGAAGAATTGTTCAAGGCAGGCAAGTATGGCCGTACCACAGAAAAGCTGGAAGAGATCCTCTCTACCTGCGCCGGTACCGGATTCATGGAACAGGCCCAATTCCTGTTGGCAGAAAGCTATTTCAATCAGGAAGACTGGATTGAAGCCCGTGGAGAATATGGTAGCTTTATCCTGAACTTCCCCGGCTCCCCCTTCATCGAGACCGCAGAATTCCGCAAGGCCATTTCCTCCTTCAACATGGAATTCCGTGTGGACCGCGACGAAGCCAACACCAACGTGGCCATGAGGGACTTCGAACGTTACCTTTCCAACTATCCGGAATCCCCCCTCCGCGATTCCGTGAACTATTACTACCAGCTGCTTATTGACCGTCTGGCAGAAAAGGAATTCCAGAAGGGCCGCCTTTACTGGCGCATGGACAAGTACCAGGCCGCCGTCATCTACTTCAAGGAATTCCTGGAAACCTACCCCACCGCCAAGCGTCGCGAAGAAGCCTTGATTTTCCTGACCAAGTCCTATATCGAACTGGACCAGTTTGAAACCGCAAGACTTTACCTGAACATCGCCCGCAACGAACTGAAGGAAGACGACAAGGACTTCCGCAAGGACATCGAAAAGATCGAAGGTAAAATCGACAAGGCCGAAGTCGCCTTCGCCAAGCGCATGAAGAAGGATTCCGAAAGTAAGCGAATCGAAAAAGAAGAAAAGGATATGCAGAACTGATAATGAAGTTCTACCGGAATATAGCCCTGGCCATCTTGCTGATGGCAATCTCAGCCTTCGCAGACGAAGACAAGGTGGAACATGACCGTTCCAGGCTATCCCTGTTCCTGCAGCCCTCCGTATCGTTCCTCAGTTTTGACCAGCGCAAATACTTTCAGGACGCCATCGACACCATCTACTATAGTTTCCGCGAAGACGCCCAGACCGAAACCGATTCCCTGAACGTGGCCAAGCAGGATTTTCAGAAGGTGAACTTCTGTTTCCCTGTTAGCGCAGGTCTGCAGTTCCAGATTTTTAGGGACCAGTTCATTAGCGCAGGTGTCGGATTCATCTACGATAACGAATCCGTGGTGCTGACCGACCGCAAGGGCAGAACCCACAACTACAGCTACACCATCCAGGGCATGCCCCTGTTCCTGGAATACCGTCTGGGCATCCCCAAAAACCTGATGACACTTTCCGGCGAAAGCCTCTTCAGCATTTCGGTCCGTTGGTACTGGGTACTTCCCGGCACGGAAATCTACACCACCTGGGGCAAGCTAGACGCCAAGACACCCGTTACCGGTGCAGGATTCGGCGTGGGAGTCGGCTACCTGATTGCCAGCTGGAAAAATTTTAACGTGTACGGAGACATCGGCTTCAGCAGTATCTCCGTAGAATCCAACAAGACTTTCGCCGACATCGTACCTGACGGCCCCCAGGAAAAGGCTAAATGGAACATCGGCGGCTTGATGATGCAGGTACGAGTAAGCTTTGGTTTGTGGAACGAACCGGAACCCGTCGAGGAAACCGAAAACAAGGCATCCACAAAGATAGGGACGGACGTCGAAAACGAGACCGCAAACGATAAAGAAAAAGAAATAGAGCCCGCTGAAGCCACACCCGCCGAAGAGCCCGCCCCCGAGGCAAAATGAGTCTGATTCCCGGCGAGCCCCTGCAATACGCAGAAACCCACTTCAAGTTTAAACTCCCCTGGTCCCTGCTTTACAGGCCCTGGCCAGAGATTCTTGTAGACGCCCCCTTCCAGTTTGTACCGGGTTCCAGGCCCACCTTGTGGATCGTGGTCAGGGACGCCCACCGGTTCCCCGTCGTTATCGAAAACATCGAAATAGACTGCCAGCCTGCCACCGCCCAAGACGAATCCGCCCCGCGACAGCAGAACCTTCAAATCGAGGCCAACCAGCAGTTCGGATTCTACCCCGTAGACTTGGGAGACCTTGCACCTGGGACCTACAGCATCCATTGCAAGGTCACCGTCCGCAGTAAGCAAAACGGCAAGGTCAAAAAATTCTCCCGCTGGAACCACCCCCTGCTAAAGCCCGCCCCCCTAAAAATCCAGGTGCTGGCACAGGACTTGCCCAAGCCCGAGGGCTACATCGCCGGCGAAATGCATTGCCACACCCACTACTCCGCCGACCACGTAGAACATGGCGCAACCCCCGCCGTATTCCAGCAGGCAGCAAAGGCCGTGGGTCTGGATTTCGTAAGTCTAACGGACCACGCCTACGATTTCGCCTTCCTCACCGAAGACTACACCCAGGCAGCTCCCTCCCCCATGCCACGCTTCGAAGCCTTGCAGAAGGAAGTGGACCTGTGCAACAGGGCCGAGGACAAGCCCCTGATGATCGCCGGCGAAGAAGTTTCCGCAGGCAATTCCAAGGGAGAGAATGTCCACATGACCGTCCTTGGCTCCGACTGCTATTTGCCGGGCCTTGGGGACTGCGGACGAAACTGGCTCCAGAACCGCCCCACCCTGAAGATTCCCGACCTGCTGAAAATGACAGGCAGCCACTGCTTTGCGGCACACCCCTATCAGGAAATGAGCGGCCTGGAGAAGTTCATCTTCCGGCGCGGTTTCTGGCACTCGGTGGATTTGCAGACCGGCAGCACCCACCCCATCCGCGGCATCCAATTCTGGAACGGCATCCGTGACGAAGGATTCAAGCTGGGGCGAGAATGGTGGATCCAGGAACTGGGCAAGGAAAACTACCTGTTGCCCATCGGCGGAAACGATGCCCACGGCGATATGAATGATACGACCGCAGTCAGGTTACCGCTAATTGAACTAAAGAACAACAGGCATCACGTATTCGGGTACGTCAGAACCGTGGTTCGCCTAGCGCAAAAGCCTTGCGAGAATCCGACGAGCGCCGAAGAAAATATTCCCCAGGCAGACGGATGCCACAAGGAACAGCCCTTGACTCTTGACGACGTGAACGCGGCTTTCTGCGGCGACAACTGTTACATTACTGACGGACCCGCCCTCTGGTGGGAGCGCGTGACAGACCGGGGCGAATCCGCTGTAACGTTCCATGCCCGCAGCACGCCCGAGACAGGTGAAGCCTTCCGCTATGTTCGCATATACGGGCGGCGCCGTTTGTTAAACGGCAAGCTCGCTCCGAAGGAAGAGCTCCACCTGGCAAGCCAGGTGGCCGCCCGCCCCGCCACAGACATTACGGTCCCCTTCGAAGACTTTGCTTACCTCCGTGCAGAATGTCTTACTTCTTGTTACAAGTATGCGTTAACATCTGCGGCAATCCATAAAAAGAACATCTAGTCTTTCCGCAACAATTCGTAATCTTCAGGCATCAAACCTAAACCTTTGTATATTATGTCAGAGGTTTTCCAAGGAGATTCAATGTCAAGGTTCATGTCGCCACTACGCCCCAGATACTTGCGGGACTCCTCGGAAATTCACCCCCATATAAAAATCACGTCCATAACCAGCACGGCACACCCCCCAGCCAACAACACCCTGGACTCCAACGAACAACAAATCGCCAACGAAGAGCAGTCCCTCTCCGAGCAGTCCTTCCCTGAATCCAGTTGCATTGCCGAAGGCACTTTCAGACAAATTCGCGATTACAGCCTAGTCCTTCTTTCCCAGGGCGTAGAGCATCGTCTAGATCGCAGCGAGGAAGGTCCCTTCCAGATTTTCGTATTGCCGGAATTTGAAGAATTCGCCCGCGACCAGATCGCCCTGTACCAAAAGGAAAATCCGCCCAAGGAAGAGAATCTGCCACAGCCACTGAGTTTCAGCCTACAGCCTCTCTGGATTTTTATTCCGGTACTCATCGCCACCCTACTAGATTTTGCCGACGTAGTCAACTTGCATTTACCCGGCGTATCCGACGCAAGCAAAGTTCTAAAAGGACAATGGTGGAGAAGCCTTACCGCACTCACCCTCCACGGCGACGCGCGACACCTGGCCTCCAACATCCTGTGCGGATACATTGTCATGAACATGATTACCTACCGCATCCCCCTGTTGCGCCTAGCTCCCTTTTTGGCAATCTCCAGTGCCGTCGCCAACATCTGCGTTTCCATGACCGTCAAGACAAACTTCAGCGCCCTGGGATTTTCCACCTTCGTTTTCGCCGCCATCGGCTGCCTGGCCGTCATGGAGTTCCGCCTGATGCCTAGGGAATCTCACGGACTCCTGCGCCGTTTTGCACCCCTCTGTGGAGCCACTTCCCTGGCCGTATTTCTCGGTCTAGGAGAAAATGCAGACATTCTAGGACACGGCTACGGATTCATCGCAGGCCTATTCTGCGGACTGATTCCAACGAAAAAGGCGCTCCGCTGGGGAACGCCGGTTACATTCGTCGATATTGTCGGTCTGGCCGTCTATTACGGTTTATTCGCCATAGCCTGGACGATGGCACTCTAGACCGTTAGATTTGAACCCTAGAGTTCATTATAATCAAATCCACCATCATCATCTGCATCTATGGCCATAATCTTATTCTTTGTGGGAGACTTTAATGCAATGGCATAGTGCGAAGTGGATCCATACTGAGCGGCAACAAATCCTGCAATGGGAGCCGCAGAAAGGCCAAGCCTAGGTGTAAAAACACCAGCACCAGCCAGCCAATTTTCTTCGCAACTCGCACACTCAAACGCGTTGGTAAAATCAAAGGTCTTGTCAGTAACAAACGTCAAAGGCGGATCCAGATCCATATGGTCAACAGGATCACCAGTAGGCTTAGAACAATCATCACCGATGTACACTTCAATCCTTCGATCGCCGGATTTCTTAAGGCACAGCGTCTCGGATCTTCTGTTAGCATCACTGGCCACACGTTCTAGGAAGGCAGCTGTGTTTAGAGCGGCATCCTTGACGCGGTTATTTTCTACGGCACCCTGAAGGCCCGCCACACCCATAGCAGAAAGAATGCCCATGATGGCCACAACCACCAATACTTCTACAAGGGTAAAACCTTTGGCTCCAGAAACATTTCTATGTGCGGTAGGATTGTTCATACCTTACAATATAGCTCTAAATTCCCATTAAAATCAGACTTTCTTACTGGGCATGCCCATAATCACTTAGTCTAATCCAAAGTGGAAGTCAAATTGTAAGAAAAAAAGAACAATTGTAAGAATACAATATTACATCCGAATTATGACAAAAAACTTACAACAAGACTTTTGATAAGGCTTTGGGGGTTCTTATGAGAAAGCATGGTTTCACACTCGCAGAATTGATGGTAGCCATCTCCATCTCCGGCTTACTTACTGCCGTGGCGGTTCCTAAGCTTTCCAGCTCCATTTCCAAATCCAAGGCTACCGAATTGACTCCCGCCGCCGCAACCTACACCAAGCTTCAGGCCGCCTACCTGTATGAACACAAGTCCTTTGGCACCTGGAAAAAGATCGGTTACGATGCCCCGGGCAAAAGAGGTAAGACCGACACCTTCGTCTACACCAGAGGCGAAGTCATTTCCTCGATCAAAACTGACAACATTTCCAAGGATCTGAGTGCAGGCAAGGTAAGCTGGCAGGCCGAAAACTTTGTAAGCCTGAGCGGATGCAAGGCAGGCAACCAGTGGAAACTGAAGGCTATTGCAATCAGCGACACTGAAATTGAATTCAAGCCGTATATCGAATCTAAGGAGACTTCAGCCGAATGCGCCCCCCTTTCGGGCGACTGGGCCTTTTTCCAGAGCACCATTTCTATGGACACTCCGCCCAGCGATATGGTCGTAGCAGACGCCTCCTCGAATCCGTCCTCACCGGCAAACAATACCGGCAGCAATTCCTCTAGCTCCACAAACACCGGAAACAACGGCAATAGTGGAAATAACGGAAATGAGAATACTCCGTCAAGTTCGTCTAACACTCAGACAGCCAATACCTTCTACGATGCCGATGAAAACTGGACTGAAGAAGATGACGGTTCTTGCGGTGTGATGTATACCACCGGAGGAAACAAGTGTCCGCCGAGCTGGTGCAAGCTGAACGGCAACGTCAGTTCAAACCATGGCGGCTGGAGTAAAGCCGGCCACAAGTGGAACGAATGCTACAACGCCAGACAGGACCTTATCCAGGAAGCCGCAGACCAGGGACTGCTGACTTGCAAGAACAAGAACAACTGCAAGGTCAATAAGTCCGGCACGAACGTCACCATCAACGGAAACGTAATCAGCCAGAGCAGCGAAGAAATCAGCACCGAGGCCTACAACAGTTCTGAAGAACCGGCTGCCAAGGAAATCTGCTATACCAATTCTGAAGCAGAAGCCAAGGCATATTCGGATACGTGGATGTCCTTTGTGCCGGTCAAAACACCGGCAAGGCCGGTTGCAGTCAATGGCGTCGAGCCAGCGAATGCGGTAATAACAGTTGGAAAGGCAAAGGATATTGCTCAAGTTGGACTTAAACGCAGATTCTCTCTCTCCTTGTAAAAAAAGAACCGGAATTCTATTCCGGTTCTTTTTTCGTCATTGGATCCTTCGCGGCTTCGCCTCTCAGGATGACGGCGAAATGATTCGCCGCGCCGTCCGCTAGATTCGCCGCGCCGCCCGCTAATTAGATAGCGTCGATGACCTTGTTGAACTGTTCCACAGGGCGCATCCACTTCTTGAGGAGTTCAGCCTTGGGCAGGTAGTAACCGCCGATGTCAGCGGGCTTACCTTGTTCTGCAGCGTAAGCGGCAACGATGTCCTTTTCGCCAGCGGTAAGGGCTGCGGCTACGGGAGCGAACTTTGCAGCCAGTTCTGCATCGGCAGTCTGTGCGGCAAGGGCTTCGGCCCAGTACATAGCCAGGTAGAAGTGAGAACCGCGGTTATCCAGGTCGCCCAACTTACGGGCCGGAGTGCGGTTGTTTTCGAGAATGCGACCGTTGGCTTCGTCCAGAGTGTCAGCCAGGACCTTAGCCTTCTTGTTGCCGGTAGTAGAAGCAATCTGTTCGAAGGAAGGAACCAGGGCGAAGTATTCACCCAGGGAGTCCCAACGCAGGTAGTTTTCAGCAAGGAACTGCTGGACCTGCTTAGGAGCGGAGCCACCTGCACCAGTTTCGAAGAGGCCACCACCAGCCATGAGCGGCACGATGGAGTACATCTTAGCGGAGGTACCAAGTTCCAAAATCGGGAACAGGTCAGTGAGGTAGTCACGCATGACGTTACCGGTAACGCTGATGGTATCGAGACCGGCCTTGGCGCGGGTCAGGGATTCGGTAACAGCGGACTTGGGGTCCATAATCTTGATGTCGAGACCGGAGAGGTCGTGATCCTTCAGGTAGACTTCCACCTTCTTCTGGATTTCGCGGTCGTGGGCACGCTGGGGGTCCAGCCAGAAAATAGCGGGAGTGTTGGAAACGCGGGCGCGGTTCACAGCCAGCTTGACCCAGTCCTTGATGGGAGCGTCCTTGGCCTGGCACATACGGAAGATGTCGCCGGCTTCAACGTCCTGAGAAAGGAGAACTTCACCCTTGCTGTTCACAGCACGGATAACGCCCTTGCCCTTGGCAATGAAGGTCTTATCGTGAGAGCCGTATTCTTCGGCACCCTGAGCCATGAGGCCCACGTTGGAGGTAGAGCCCATAGTAGTGGGATCGAATGCGCCGTTCTTCTTGTGGAAATCAACGGTAGCTTCGTAGATACCTGCATAGCAGCGGTCCGGAATGCAAGCCTTCACTTCCTGGAGCTTGCCTTCCTTGTTCCACATCATACCGGAGTTACGGATCATGGCCGGCATAGAAGCGTCGATGATCACGTCGCTGGGAACGTGGAGGTTGGTAATACCCTTGTCGGAATCCACCATGGCGAGAGCCGGGCCGTTAGCCAGAGCAGCATCGATTGCAGCCTTGACTTCAGCTTCCTTGGCATTGCCTTCCAGACGCTTGTAGAGGTCGCCCAGACCGTTGTTGGCGTCGATGCCCAGTTCCTTGAACAGGTCGGCATACTTGGTGAAAACGTCCTTGAAGAACACGCGAACGAAAGCGCCAAACATGACGGGGTCGGAAACCTTCATCATGGT
The DNA here is from genome assembly GCF_023373925.1 of Fibrobacter sp. HC4. NCBI lineage: Bacteria > Pseudomonadati > Fibrobacterota > Fibrobacteria > Fibrobacterales > Fibrobacteraceae > Fibrobacter > Fibrobacter sp. HC4. The sequence continues at coordinate 41,861 of NZ_JALCZV010000001.1, forward strand.
AGCCTTCAGATGCACGGAGAAGAGCACGCCCTTAGCCTTGGCATCAGCCATCTGGTCGGCAACGAACTTTTCGAGAGCAGCCATGCGGAGCACGGTAGCATCCAGGATTTCGCCAGCCAGAGTGGGCTTTGCAGCGCGGAGTTCAGTAACGGAACCATCAGCAGCCACAAATTCAATCTTGAAGGTATCGGCGTCAGCGATGGTGACAGACTTTTCGTTACCGTAGAAATCGTCAGCGGTCATGTAAGAAACATGAGTCTTGCTGTCGGCAGTCCAGGCACCCATCTTGTGGGGGTTCTTCTTGGCGTAGTTCTTAACAGCCTTGGGAGCGCGACGGTCAGAGTTACCCTGACGGAGCACCGGGTTCACTGCGGAGCCCTTCACCTTGTCGTACTTGGCGCGGATTTCCTTTTCTTCTTCGGTAGCAGGAGCATCCGGATAATCCGGCAGGTCGTAGCCGTTAGCCTTCAGTTCGGCGATAGCGGCCTTCAACTGAGGAACGGAAGCGGAAATGTTGGGGAGCTTGATGATATTGGCGCTTGCATCCAGGGAGAGCTTACCCAGGAAAGCCAGGTCGTCTTCGGCCTTGCCGAAAGCAGCCAAAATACGGCCAGCCAGAGAAATATTCTTGGTTTCCACATCGATATTGGCAGTCTTTGCGAAAGCGCTTACGATGGGCAGGAGGGACTGAGTTGCCAAAAACGGAGACTCGTCGGTAATGGTGTAATAGATCTTAGGATTCATGGTTTCCCTCGTTAAATTTTTCGACGAAAAATCTAGAAAATTTAAGGTTCTTTATAAAGTCTGAAGAATCATATTTGATAACGCAAATTTCATGCCAAAAATGAACCAAAAACAGTTCGCACGTTCCATTGATAAATTGACAAGAGAAATCTGTTTTTTCAATGAAAAAAGCCGAAAAATCGGTATAGTTTTATTTTCGTGGAGGTGTTGTCTGTAGACAATGGTTTCGCGGAGTGTAAAAGCTAACCATTACAAAAAACGTATAGATTGTAGGTTGGGGTTATACAGCCCACGCGGAATGGTTAAGCATGACGGCAGGATGGTGCTGCCACAAAGAAAAAGGATGTGTGCATGAAGAATTGGGTTTTGAAGTTTATCGGATTTGCAGGCATTGCAGCAGGCGTTACCAGCGCATTTGGCGCCACGTACGAGCCGCCGTCAACTGCCGTGAGCAAGATGAATAGCTACCGTGGCTATTCTGAATTGACCACCGCCGCCAAGGGCATGGATATTGACCAGTACGCCTATAACATGACCACCTGGCAAATCGACAACGGCGGTTTCTACAAAGCTATGGCCGACAAGTACAAGAGTGCCTACACCGGCGGTGAAAAATCCGGTTGGCGTTCTGCAACCGGCGGCGACGTGGGCACCATCGATAACGACGCTACAGTCCAGGAAATGCGCTTGTTGGCTGTACGTTACAAGGAAACCACCAACAGCAATTACAAGAACACATTCAAGTCCAGCTTTAACAAAGCCGTCAACTTCCTGCTGACTATGCAGCGCAAGAGCGGTGGTCTGCCTCAGGTTTGGCCCAAGCGCAACGACTATAGCGACCATATTACCCTGAATGACAACGCCATGATTCGCGCCATGGTGACCATGATGGACATCGCCAACGGCGTTGCTCCTTTCGATTCCGATATTATCGATGACGCCACCCGCAGCAAGATGCAAGGCGCTCTGGAAAAAGCCATCGACTACTTGCTGAAAGCCCAGATCATAAATAATGGCACGCCCACCGTCTGGTGCGCCCAGCATGACACCGCCAATTACGCCCCTCGCCCCGCCCGCGCTTACGAACTGGAAAGCAAGTCCGGCAGCGAATCTGCAGGCGTTGTATGGTTCCTGATGAACTGGCCCGACCAGACAGAAGCCATCCAGAAGTCTATTACCAGCGCCATTAACTGGTACAAGAAAACCAAGGTCACAGGACTTTACTTCAACAAGAAGCAGGGCGTTTTTGAAGAACGAGCCGGCAACGTCCTTTGGTATCGTTTCTACGAAGTGAATAATGACAACTACTTCTTCTGCGACCGCGGTGGTGCCAGCACCAAGACCCAGAACTTTATGGCAATTAGCGAAGAACGCCGCAAGGGTTACCAATGGGCCGGCGAATACGGCACCGCATTAATCAGCACCGAGAAGGCATACCTGGAAGCCATCGAAAAGATGAACGGCACCTATGTTCCGCCTCCCCCTCCCGTAGCCATGTGCGGTGACGATTCCTGCAAGACTGTTGTTGACGGTGTTAACTTCATCGACATCGATGGCGTTAAGGAAACAACCAATGCAGGTTTCGTAGGAGAAGGATACGCCAACGTTACAAACGCCATCGGAAGCTACGTGACCTACGGCGTTACCGCCACCAAGGCAGGCACATACACCCTATACATCCGCTACGCCAACGGCGGCTCCGCTGCAAGAGACTATCAACTTTCCATCGGCGACAATATTCTGGTAGAAAGCGGATCCATGGAAAGTACCAGCGCATGGACCACCTACAAGACCATTCCTATCGAAGTGGAATTGCCCGTAGGCTACAGTGAAATCAAGTTCACCAGCCTTGGCAAGGATGGCATGGCCAATATCGATGTGATCGGCTGGATGAGCGACGATCTAAAGCCCGGCATGGTACAAATTTCTGAAGAAGAACCTGACGAAGATGACGATAGCGATGAGGAGGAAGAAATGGCCATCAATAACACATTATTGCTGAACGTTAAATCTGCTTCTTACAACATCCAGATTCTCGATGTTAAGGGCAACCTTATCAAGAACTACACTAGCGAAACTCGCGACCTGAACATGCAGGGAATGAAGGCTGGAGCCTACCTGGTAAAAGTTTCCCAAAAGGGAAAGGTCCTGATGAACTCCATGGTACGAGTAAACAAGTAAAGTTGCAAGTTCACACAGGGATAAAAGATGAAAAGAAATTCCACCTTTATTATCGCGCCGTTGTGTCTGGGGCTTGCCTCTACAGCCATGGCAGTGGAAAAAAGAAAGTTTGATTTCGTTGTGGGCGTTGATGGAGACTTCAAGGCCGCCATGGCCGCAGCCAGCGCCGCCTCCCCCAGCGAATCAAAACGCTTTGTCATATTCTTCCCTGATGGTGAATACGACTTGACCAAAGTGACGGCAGACCGTCACGGAAAAACCACATTCTCCACCTCATTCGTTTCGCTGATTGGCCAGACCCGCGACAAGGCAATTATTGCCAACAAGACCGATACCGAAAGCATCGGCCACACAGCCACCTTGTACCTCTCCGGAAACAAGGGCATGTACCTGCAGGATCTGACCATCCAGAACAAGAGCACCTATTGCGGATCCTCTGCATGCCGCCAGGTGACTATCCAGCAGAATTCCGGCGACAAGAATATTTTCAAGAACGTCAAGCTGGTCAGTGGGCAGGACACCTATTATACCAACAAGGGCCGAACCTACTGGGAAGATGGTGAAATCCAGGGTACCGTAGACTTCATTTGCGGTAATGGAGACGTCTTTTTCGAAGGAACGAATCTTGTAATGACTCGCAATGGCGGGTACATTACAGCCGCACAGACCTCTACTGAATGGGGCTACGTTTTCAACAACGCAAAGATTAACGTTTCCAATGGCAGCTATAACGGCACCTTCTATCTGGGACGTTCCTGGAACCACGCCAAGGTGGCCTTCCTGAACACCACCATGTACGCCCAGCCTACAGCAGAAGGTTGGGGTGCCGACATGAATTCTGCCCCCACCGTTTTCGGTGAATACAACAGCAAGAACGGCAACGGCGGAGCCATTGACGTGAGCCGCCGCAAGACTTACTTCAACGGCGGCAAGGATGCCTCCTCTGCCAAGTCCCTGAAAACAGTTTGGTCTGCCAGTGATGCCGCAAATTACAGCTTGAAAAACATCATGGGCGGTTCCGATAATTGGGAACCCAACAAGTTGACCGTTCAAATGGCGGCCCCCAAAATTTCCCAGGAAGGAAATGAAATTGTCTGGGACGACAACGAAAACGCTCGCTGCTGGGCCATATTCGTAAACGGACAATTCAAGACTAGCGTCGCCTCCAACAGTTTTGATCTTGAGGGAGTTTCTGTAGGATCAAAAGTTACCGTTCGTGCAGCCAACTCCATGGGCGGTCTCGGCGCCACCTCCAACGAAGTTTCCGTTGTAGAAAGCAATGCCACTTACTACAAGGTCTCCCTGAATAACAGCATCGGTGGAACCATCGAAAGTTCCCTCAGCGGTAACAAGGTTGCAGAAGGCAAAAAGGCAACATTCACCGCCAAGCCCATCGAAGGTTGGACTTTTGAAGGCTGGACCGGAGCTTCCGCCACTTCTGCCAGCAACCCCCTCGAGATTACCGCCACCGGCGATATTGAACTCGGCGCCACTTTTGCAGCAAAGGGCGTAGACACATTCCAGGCCGAAAGTGGCGTTATCGAAAATGGCGTCAACGAAAGCACCAATGCAGGCTTTGCTGGTACAGGCTATGTCAACTTCGGCGCAGGCAATTCCTACGTGAACGTTCCTGTTTATGTGGAAGCTGCCGGAACCTACAAGATGGAGATGTATTACGCCAACGGAAGTTCCGCAGACCGTGATTTAATTATCAAGGCAGCAGATCCTGCCGAGGCCCAGCAGGTCACTTTCGAAAAGACCGCAGACTGGAAAACCTACCCGTCCAAGGAAATCGAAATTGAACTGCCCCGCGGAGCAAGCTACATCCAGTTTGCTGTAGTAGGAAACAATGACGGCCCGAACCTGGATCAGATTGTGCTGACGCCTCTGAAGGTAGAAACCATCACGGAAGAAGATCCAGAAGATCCTAACGGCGGCGAAACACCTGCGGATACAACCCTCGGCATAGCAAACCACCAGATGAATCTGGTTAACGGAACGTTTAACGTCCAGCTGTACAACATTCAAGGAAAGTTTATTCGCAATATGAACGTTTCCGACATTCATGAACTTTCTAAATTCGTGTCTGGTATGCCGGCTGGCAATTATCTGGTACGCATTGTAGCACCCGGTTATAAGAAACTGCAAGTTATCCGTGTGCAGTGAGATCCTGAAACAAGTTCAGGATGACGTTGGGTACGTTCAAGATGATATGGCGAACACGTTCAGGAAGACTTGGAAAAACAAGTTATGAATGACGCGACAAAACGCATCCTAGACATTACAAGACAAGACATTTTGTATATTTGCCTTGTATGTTAGGTATCGAACAGAAAAAAGGCAATGATGAGAACTTGTGCGGTCGCATGATCGCATACGCCCGCATTTTACCCAATCCCGACAACGAGACTAGCGGTTCGCCTTTTGATGACATGATCAAGAACGGCATCCTGACTCTGGAAGGAGACTTTAGACAGTCTCTGCCCACCAAGAGCCAGCGCCGCGCCCTGTCCGACGCCATGGACGAAAAGTTTGACAATATGTTGGAACGTATGGAATCCGAAGGAATCGAGATTCCCGAAAACGTTGACGTAGATAAGATGCGCGAACGCCTTCACGAACTTTCCAACATGGAAGTCATTCCCATTCCCGCAAGGATTGGAAATTTCACTAGCGAATCCGAAATTCTGGAAGAGGACGCCGACATTTACTACATCGGCGAATTCATGGGAGTAGGTCAGGCTCATTACTGCCTTACCACATTGCCCATCTATTACCAGGCAGTCTACCGCGAACAGGCCCGCCGCAAGGAAATGGATTTCCTGAACGAAGCTCTGGCCCAGATCGAGACTGGCGAATTTGTGGATACCGACGATTTGCAGAAAGACACCGAGGAACTGTTCCCTAGGGGCGTTACCCTGAATACCTTCGTCGGTGACATGGGCAAACTTCTAAACACCCGAGTGATTCCGTTCCTTCTAGCCCTGGAATCCGATGAACAATACGAAGTGCAAATCAAGCAGTTCTACCAGTTCATGAAGGGCTACCCGGTACAGGCCGACGTCAAGCTGATAGACCTGGCCATCCGCGATTTACGAGCCCGGCGCGACAACGCCATGGTCCGCAAACTGTTGGAATTGGGTTGCAAAAAAATCGTGGCGGTCTATAACGAAGACCCCCGACTTGCAGACGAAATCGGCGAACAAATTGCTAAGTTCGCCGACGATTCTAGTGATGTATAATCGCTGATTTATAACGTCTAATTTTTAATTAAACTGAATTACCTGACGGCAATGTTCTTCACAGAACTCTGGCAGCCCACGCGGACGCTGACGATGTAAAGTCCACGGTCCTTGACATTCAGGTTTACGCTGTTGGCACCGGCATTTGCGTTAAACTTAGCCGTAGCCACAACCTTACCAGAAACGCTAACCACATCTACTCGAGCCGTCTGACCCATCAGATCAGAGTTCACATCAAAGTTCACATTCAGCCCCTCAGCAGAACGGATTCCGCGGATATTGCGAATGGCATTGGATGCAACCACAGGCTTATTGCCAGAAGTTACGGTTACCGTAGCCGTCTTGGAGCTGGTCTTGAGAGCCACCTTGATAGATTTACCTTCCGTCATTTCGGTAGTGCGACCATCTACAGATACAAAGACCTTCTTGCCCAGCGCTCTTACCTTTTCGACACCTTCAAGCTGAAGAGTTCCTTCATGGTTATTGGATGCACTCAGTCGAACAGTCCAGCTCATTTCATCGGATTCAGACTTGAGGCTCTTTGCCAGCAAGACATTATCCTCAACGATAGACAGGCGAACATAGCCACCCATACCGGCAGGAGGTTCTTCCATCTTCTGTTCACGAGAGGCAACACCCATAACATTCCAGGAATCAACTCTACCATAATCGTCAGACAGGACTGCCTTCAGACTCCAACCTTCTGCTTCAGCAAAGTTTGCCTTCTGCAATGCTTTTTTAGCAGCGACCGGCTTTGCACTAAAGCGAATCGTTCTCGGAGAATTTACCTTAATCCAAGCTCCTTCATAGGGGCCAAGTACCTTAACCTCGGGATCATAGTCTGTGCCTTCAGCATTTCTACGCCAGATAGCAACATCCTTCAATTCATCGCAAGAAAGATCGATTGCCTGACCATAGGGATTAGCAACCATGTTCCAACCGCTATTGATGCTATCCACTTCCCAAACAATTTCTGCACCTTCAGGAATCGGGTCATTGCCATTGATTACGATATCCTTGGTGCTCTGATACCAATAGCCGGTAACATCATTTTCATCACCCTTGAATCCGTAGGCCTGATATTGCCAGAAGTCGCCAATGGTAGCGCTTTCATCCCACCAGTACAGGTAATCGCCCTTCGTGGGGATAATCTGATGTTTCTTCAGAGCCTTCAGAGAAACCATGTTCCAGGCACCAGCACGCCAAACCAGCGGTTCGCTAGAAGAAGACACTTCAACCACCTCGATAACAGAAGAAGAAGATTCTTCCACTTCACTACTAGAAGACTCGGGTTCTACTGCACTAGAGGACTCAGGTTCAGCGCTGCTAGAAGATTCAACGATTTCTACAGAGCTGGAACTTTCCGGTTCCTTGGAACTAGAAGATTCAGGTTCTTCAGAAGAGGAAGACTGTTCAACTTCGCTAGAAGATTCAGGTTCGGCTTCGCTGGAAGACTCAGGTTCAGCGCTGCTGGAAGATTCAACGATTTCTACAGAGCTGGAACTTTCCGGTTCCTTGGAACTAGAAGATTCAGGTTCTTCGGAAGAGGAAGACTGTTCAACTTCGCTAGAAGATTCTGGTTCGGCTTCGCTGGAAGACTCGGGTTCAGCGCTGCTGGAAGATTCAACAACTTCTTCGGAGCTGGAGCTTTCAAGATCCTTGGAACTGGAACTTCCCGGTTCAAGTACAACGGGAACGTCACCTTCGGGTTCACCAATCCAATAGGGATAACCTTCGTTGGTTACACCGGTTTCATCAATAGTCCAGATCTTTTCATCCACTTTACCTAAACGGTAAGGCATATTCAATGTGGTGAGCAAGGAAGACTTCATGTCACTAGCGGCAAGAGTTCCGTTTTCGTTTTCGTCCAGGTTGTTAGAACCATTGCGAACGTTATACTGAATATCCCAGCAAAAAACTTTTTCTACACCAGAGCAGGACTTAACAGAGGCAAGCCAACTTTTCATAGTGACGCTAACGAAAGATCCAAAGGCATCGTAAGCATCACTACCCAAATGATAGTTAGACATGATAGTATGTGCTGCAGTAGAATTATTCAAGGACAGCATGCCGCCCATATAGCCAACATAGAACGGATGATCTGTGGTAGCAGGCGTCGACACATGGATTGTTCCCTTGAGATAGGAATTCGTAATGTAAAAATCACGGTCAGGAGCACCAGTAGAAATGTAAGCCAAAAAACCACCCACATAAAGGGCATCCACATTATCAACGTTTCCAAGTACATCAATATCGCCATGAACGGCAACCCTATCCATAGACGGACTTCTGCAGTAGCCGCAAACGCCCCCCACATAACCAGTGCGCTTCATAGAGGCATCATCATCCGCATTAATAGAAATCAGAGACGTTGCGTTTTCTGCAGAAAGCTTTATACGATCAAAAACAATATGATTACCACTTTCACCCTTACGGAACTCACCTACGGCTCCACCAACATAATTTCCGTTATTTACACCGGTAACCTTGATAAAACCATAATAAGCAGAAGACTTTAACCGCAGTCCCGCATTAGATTCATCACGCATGCCCACATACCCAAAGAAGCCCCCCATATCCAGGGAATCTGCTTCAGAAAGATTCAGGGCTGCATCCATAGAAACTCTGACGGTGTTATTCGCAAAAGCTTTTTCTGTTGCTGCAAGGTAACCCACACCAGCCACGCCACCCATAGCCACATAGCCCTTATTAGAACTGCTATTTGCGTTCTTGTCTACAACTTTGATTTTTCCATCGACCTTGGTATTATAGATAGACAGATAGCCGGTAGTATCAACAGCCTTTTCATTACCACCCATACCACCAACAAGACCACCAGCGTTATAGTAGATAGCCTTAGAGGAACGGGTATCATCAACAGAAAGTTTTACGAAACTTTCAGAAATCTTCAGGGGGCGAATAATCTGATAGGAGCGGGCAATCAGACCGCCAATATATACAGAGTCAGAAATAGCGCTAGAGTTCGAAATTGAACCGTCAAAGGAAACCTTATCAAAAGAGGATTCCAGGCCATAACTAGTTTCACTGGGGAAGAAACCACCAAAGAGGCCACCCATGGCAGCGCCGCCCTTAATAGAAGATCCGGCCCCGACATTCACATTATGGAAATTTAGAACCTTGCTGCTCCTCCGGCTGTCCATGAACATCTGGCCCACAAGGCCGCCCATGGCAACAAAAGCACCCTTGGAACTATTCAGTTCTGCAGAGATATCCACATCCTTGGCAGACAGGTTCAGACCATAACCCACAAGACCGCCAACACAGGCATAATAACGACCTGACCTATTCGTACCCTTGACGACACCAGTGTTCCTTTCCATCAGGATGGTGTTGGAAATGTCCAGCATATCTTCGCTTGTAATGCCATCAAAGTTTACCCTCTGGGCAATACCCGCGACACCACCAACAACAAGGCTAGAAACGCGGACGTTCTTCAGAGTGATGCCAGAAATATCGGAGCTATCAACATGACCAACCAAGGCTCCAACGCCATAGTAATATTTCAAGGCGTCGCTAGGAATGTTGTCAGTATCATTTGCGCTGATTTCAATATCGACGTTTTCGATCCTGATATTAGAAACAGTAGCATTGAAAAGGGTATCAAAAACACCAACATGGCCACTCATAAGAGTAGTCCTATCGGTATAGTCTATGGCCTTCTTGTAGCAAACATTCTTGAAGGTGTAGCCGTTGCCCTCAATCAAGACCTTATTGCGAATCTTGATGGGTTCATGCTGAGTAACACATTCACCGTTTTCGCCAATTTCCTGGAAATCGATATCGGACTTGAAGGTCAGCGTACCACTTCCTGCGGTCTTACCACTCCACAGAGTGGAAAGAATATCATTCAATTCATGGGAAACACTACCATTGGTAATCTGACGAGAGGTCGTACAGAGATCGCACATCTCTACAGACTGAGAAACGACGCCATTTCCAGCGCCATCGTCTGAGAAATTCAAATAAAGACCGGCATCCTGTGCAGCTGCCATGACGGTAGCCACCAGAACGGCAATCCAAGTAAAGTTTAATTTACGCATCTTCACACACCTCTTTGACAAAGATACGTTATATTTCTGCGTTTAGCAACTTTTATCAACCACCTATAAACACAATGTGACTAAGCACAAAAAAGTTGTTTTATAATGGCGTTGAAATATACTTAAATCTTACGATTATATCACAACAAGAGACTATTCAGCCCAGTGGTTGCCGTTGTAATTGCGGGCTGTATCGGCATCCATACCAATTTGACGTACAAGATCGTCTAAACTGGCAAATTTCTGCTCAGGACGAAGATAGCCCATCAGATCCAGATACATGGGTTTGCCGTAAATATCTTCGCTGAAATCCAATAAATAGGCCTCGATGGCCAGAGGCTGATTCCCCGTAGAAGGCTGAATACCAATATTCACCACAGCACGGAAAACACGTTCAGAGCCGTCCTCTTCAGGAAGTCGGGCCGTCGCCACATAGACCCCGCGCTTAGGCAGGAACTTGTACTGTTCCACCTGCAGGTTTGCCGTAGGGAACCCAATGGTATGTCCCAGGCGTTTACCGCTAACAATATGACCGGAAAGTCGATAGGGACGTCCCAGGTAGGTCTGGGCACGATCAACATCCCCCATTTCCAGAGCGGTTCGCACGGCAGAAGAACTGACGCGTTCCCCCTTGTGGAGCACGATGGAAAGCATCTGGGTAGAAAGTTCCGGGAAGGCGGCCGTAATGGATTCGTAATTGCCCTTGCCACCAGCGCCAAAGCAGTGGTCATGACCGAAGAACATGGAGCACACGTCCAGTTTTTCAATCAGCTCTGTACGAATAAACTCATCAAAGGGCAAGTGCATCAGGTCGCGGGTAAAAGGGATCACCACAAAATCCAATCCCAGGCTCTTGATAAAATCACGTTTTTCAGCAGTCGTAGTCAGCAGGAGCGGATTCCCCGGGCCGCGAAGTACGTAGTTGGAATGAGGTTCGAAACTGATAACCGTAGGGAGTAAACCGTTAGCTTCAGCCACAGCCTTAAGGGAGCGGAACAAAGCCTGGTGGCCAAGATGGCAACCATCAAAATTCCCCATGGTAACAGCACGTTTCTTATTCATCTTCGGCTAGGTAGATCTTGGGCCTGATGCGGCCAGGTTCATAGTGACAGAAACTGAGGACTTCGCCTTGCATGTTGGCTACAAAGACGTTGCCTTCGGCATCCACACCTTCAATGGGAGTTTTCCAGGGCAGATAATTTCCCTGACGGATGACCGCCAGCTGCGCGTCGTCAAGACGGACCACGGGGAAATCAAGCACCTGGTCCACAGGCAGCAAGTGTTCGCGGGTCAGATCATCGCCACGGACAGCCTTATCCAAGGTAACCTCGCCAATACGATGACGTCGGATATGGGAAACGCAGCCAAAAGTTCCAAGGGCACGGGCAATATCACGGCCCAGGGCACGGATATAAGTACCCTTGGAGCATTCACAAATCAAGTCGAAAGTGGCAAAAGCCTTGCCAGAGCATCCTTCAGTGGCATCGTTGGCAACAGCACCCAGCACCTTCAGGGAGCTGATGTTAATCTTGCGGGGCTTCAGTTCGATATCTCGGCCACGTTCCATCAGGTCGCTGGCGCGGACACCGTTAATTTTTACCGCACAATACTTAGGCGGAATCTGCTCGATGTTGCCAGTGAACTGGGGCAATACCGCCTCAAGATCCGCAACGGAAATCTCTTTAACCTTTAAACTTTCCGCATTTGACTCACTACTCACGGCTCGGCACTCATCGCTCATAACCACTTCGCCGTCCCATTCCAGGGTATCGGTCTGGTAGCCCAGATGGAGTCTAAAGCTGTAACACTTGTCCTTGGCCTCTACAAAAGGCAGCAGACGGGTGACGCGACCCGTAGCGGCAATAATCAGGCCGGAGGCACGTAGGTCTAACGTACCGGCATGACCAACACGCTTCGTAGAAAAGACCCTTTTCAGAGGGAAAAGGGCCTTAAAAGAAGTTTCACCAGCAATCTTGTCTAATAAGACGAAGCCAGAATTGGACAATTAGAGTTCCCCTTTCTGCTTCAAGTCGGCAAGAATGCTTTCGATATGCATGGCGTGTTCCAGGTTCTCGTCTAGCACAAAGTTCAATTCGGGAATCTTGCGAATCTTGAGGGCCTTGCCCAAAACGCCGCGGATAAAGCCAGCGGAATTGTTGAGGCCGATCAAGGAATCGCGCTTTTCCTTATCGGAACCCATGACAGATACCATGATCTTTGCATAGCTCAGGTCATCGGTGATCGTTACACGGGTAATGCTAGAAAGCGTACTGACGCGAGGATCCTTCAAGCCCTTCTGCAAGAGCTTGGAGATTTCCTCACGGAACTGTTCGCCTAATCTGTCGGTTCTACGACTCATTTATATTCCTTATGGTAATCGCTTACGCTTCGGAAGATTCAGCCTGCTTCTTGGCTTTTTCTTCGGCTTCTTCGCGGGCCACATCCTTCAAGGTACGTGCAACGGAGACTTCCTTGAAGAAGATCAAGCTATCGCCTTCACGAATATCGTCGTAACCCTTAAGACCGATACCGCATTCGAAGCCACGAGCAACGGACTTGACATCGTCCTTAAGACGCTTGAGGGACTGAACCACGGTAGTACCCAGTTCTACACCATTGCGGTATACGCGGACATGGCTTTCGCGGTCCACGGAACCATCGGTAACCATACAGCCGGCGATGAGACCGACCTTGGGAACCTTGAAGACCTGGCGAATTTCGGCTTCGCCGCTGAGTTCTTCGCGCATGGTGGGCTTGAGCAAGCCTTCCACAGCGTTGGTAATATCTTCGATACAGTCGTAAATCACGCGGTAGTTGCGGATTTCGATGCCTTCCTTCTGGGCCATTTCGCGGACAGCGAGAGACGGCATCAAGTGGAAGGAAACGATGATAGCCTGAGCGGTAGTAGCAAGCAAGATATCGGATTCCGTGATAGTACCAACACCCTTACGGATGATGTTCACGCGGACTTCCTTATTGGTAAGCTTTTCGAGGGATGCGGCAAGAGCTTCGGCAGAACCACCCACGTCAGCCTTGACGATGAGGTTGAGTTCAGAGAGCTTACCATCCTTCTTTTCGTTAAACGTATTTTCAAGAGAAACGGTCTTACGGGCGCGGAGGTCGCGTTCACGGGCGGCCATACGACGCTTGGAAGCAATTTCTCGTGCGGCCTTTTCGTCTTCCACAACGATAAGGTCATCACCAGCCTGAGGGGTACCGTCAAAGCCAAGCACCTGGCAAGGTGCAGAAGGCGGAACTTCCTTGAGCTGTTCGCCACGTTCGTTGAACATAGCACGGACACGACCAGCGTAGATACCGCAGACAAACGGGTCACCCACATGGAGAGTACCGTTCTGCACGAGGATCGTAGCCATGGAACCCTTACCCACGTCAAGCTTGGATTCAACCACAGCACCGCGAGCGTGAGCATCCGGGTTAGCCTTAAGTTCAAGAACTTCGGCTTCAAGAGCCAGAGTTTCGAGGAGCTGATCCATACCCTGACCGGTACGGGCAGAGACTTCGATACAGCTAGTAGTACCACCCCACTGTTCCACTTCTACGCCGCGTTCGGCCAGCTGGGCACGAATCTTGTCGGGGTTAGCAGTGGGAAGGTCGATCTTGGTAATGGCCACGACCATGGGAACCTTTTCGCGCTTTGCAAGTTCGATAGATTCAACAGTCTGGGGCATGACCATAGAGTCAGCAGCCACAACCAGCACGATAACGTCGGTCACCTGAGAACCGCGAGCACGCATAGCACTGAAGGCTTCGTGACCCGGGGTATCAAGGAAGGTAACCTTGCCCTGGCTGGTGGTAACTTCGTAAGCACCGATATGCTGGGTAATGCCGCCGGATTCGCCGGAGACCACGTGAGTCTTACGGATCCAGTCGAGGAGAGAAGTCTTACCGTGGTCAACGTGACCCATCACAGTCACCACCGGATGGCGGGGCTGCAGATTTTCGGTGGATTCTTCTTCAACACCCAGTGCTTCTTCTTCGTATTCTTCCATCAGCTGGGCTTCGAAACCGAATTCGTCGGCCAGGAGCTGGATGGTTTCAAAGTCAAGGCGAGCGTTGATGGTCACCATCATGCCCATTTCCATGCACTTTGCGATAACGCGAGCAGGCATCTGTTCCATCAGGCCGGCAAGTTCGCCAACGGTGATGAAGTCAGAAGTCTTAAGAATCTTCTTTTCTTCAGAAACTTCGCCTTCGGCCTTTTCCTTACGGTAAACCTTCTTGACAGGCTTCTTGGAAAGGTCAGCCATCACGCGAGAAACGTTCTGACGTACGGCTTCCTGCTGCTGTTCCTTCTGCTGGTCGCGATCCTTACCGTTGTTTCCACGACGGTTCTTGTCGTTCTGACCATGGCGACCATTCTGCTGACCGGGCTTTCCACCCTTGCCATTCTGGTTCTGACCGCCAAAGCCACCCTGGCCACCAAAGGCCTGGTTGTTGCTTGCATTGAAGGCATCCTGCATAGAGGAGCCGGTAAAGCCGCTGGTGCGGCCAGTAAAGGAACGACCGCCATTGTTGTTATTGCGATCACCACCGGGGCCACCCTGGCCCGGACGACGGTTACCGCCATTGCGGTTGTCCTGACCGCCATTGTTGTTCAGGCGGCCAAAAGTTCCAGTGTAACCCTGGGCATTGCCGTTTCCACGGGGACCGCCGGGGCCACGATGTCCGCCGCGGTTCTGCTGAGCCATCTGGCGAGACTTTTCGATACGAGCAAGAATTGCTGCATCGGGTTTAAAGACCTGAGCCTTCATAGGAGGCTGCTTCAGTTCCATACCCGGAGTAACCATGGCGGGAGCTTCTGCAGCAGGCTTGGCAGCTGCGGGAGCGGCAGGAGCCGGCTTGGCAGCGGGAGCCTCAGCCTTGGGAGCGGCAGCCGGTGCAGCAGGCTTAACAGCGGCAGGAGCCACAGGCTTAACTTCAGCCTTGGGAGCTTCGACCGGCTTGGCTTCAACCTTAGGAGCTGCGGAAGCGGCAGGAGCAGCAGGCTTAACTTCGGCCTTGGGAGCTTCGACCGGCTTGGCTTCGACCTTGGGAGCTGCGGGAGCGGCAGGGGCAGCAGGCTTAACTGCAGCAGGTGCGGCAGGAGCCACAGGTTTAACTTCAGCCTTGGGAGCTTCGGCAACAGGGGCAGCAGCGGGCTTAGAAACCGCAGCGGCAGGAGCAGCAGCGCCCTTCTTGATGGTGACCTTGGCACCCTTAATGAGAGTTGCCTTCAGAGTACGACCACCAGCGGCGGGGGCAGCGGGCTTCTTGGCAGCGCTTGCGCTAGGAGCATGGTCAGCCGTATTCTTCTTCAAATTCTTGTTACGAGCTTCGGCCTTCTGCTTTTCAGCTTCGGCAGCGGCTTCGATCTTCTCATAGTCTGCGGCGGCAACCTTGGACATGTGAGTACGGACAGTTACGCCCGCGTCGCGAAGCAGTTTCATAACAACGTCAACCTTGACGCCGTGGGATTCAGCCCAATCTGTAGGTTTAATTTGATCTTCAATTGCCATGAATTAGCTTTCCATATTCCTTTTTTCAATTCTTTCAAGCCTACACCCCTTGTGCAGGCCCCTTTGACCTTCAGCGATCTACGCTAACTTCGATTAGCGACCCTTACGGCCTGCAGCCTGGTGCATATCGGCCACAGAGGGAGAAGTGATCTTAGCCTTGGTCTCATCGTCCTTTTCGGACCATTCCTTTTCGCCAAACACATCCAGGTTACGCTGAACGAGTTCTGCAGCCAGCTTGACGTTCTGGCCGTTCTTACCGATTGCCAGAGCCAGGTTTTCGTCGCTGATGATAACGACAGTGCGGCGAGTTTCAGGAACGTGAATCAACTTAATGACGTTTGCCGGAGCGAGAGCGCGCTGGATGAACACATCCAGATCCGGATTCCACTGAACGATGTCGATACGTTCGTTGCCCAGTTCGCGGACGATAGTCTGAACGCGAGCACCCTTCATGCCGACGCAAGCGCCAACGGGGTCGATCTTTTCGTCGCGGGAGTAAACGGCAATCTTAGCACGGAAACCCGGTTCGCGGGCGACACCCTTCATTTCGACAGTGCCTTCGTAAATTTCGGGAACTTCCTGACGGAACAGTTCCTTGAGGAAGTCACCGTTAGCGCGGGACAGGATCACCTGTGCGCCAGTCTTGGAGGATTCTTCGACGCGAGCGATAACAGCCTTGATGGAAGCGCCCTGGGTCCAGCGTTCACGCTTGATCTGTTCGCGGAACGGGATCATAGCTTCGGTCTGCTTGCCCAGCTTGACGATGATGTTGCTCTGTTCGAGACGGAGAACTTCGCCGCTGACCATGGAGCCGATACGGCTACGATAGGTGTCCATAATCTTCTGACGTTCGACGTCGCGGATCTGCTGGTTCAGGAGCTGCTTAGCAGTCTGGATAGCCTGACGGCCGAAGGTGGAAATAGGAATTTCCATTTCCAGGGAGTCACCGGGCTGAGCGTCTTCGTTGAATTCACGAGCTTCTTCAACCAGCATGTAACCCTTGTCCAGTTCTTCCACTTCGTCAGCGGTCATTTCAGGATCGTAATCCGGATAGTCGTCAACGACGGCCACGCGAAGGAACACATGAACTTCGTTGGTTTCCATATCGAAGTCCACATCGATTTTCTTCTCGATATGCAGGTACTTGCGAGCTGCAGTGACCAGGGCTTCCTTGAGAGCATTCAGGACAACGGAATCTTCCATATCCTTGGCTTCGACAACGCCCTTCAGCACTTCGAGCAAATTAACTTTCGGTTCGTTCTTCATAACATGACCTTCCTATTATATTTGTACATCTACTTTCGCTACCAGCACTTCGGACCGAGGAATGACCACATTCTCGGGATTGCCTTTTACGGTTAGCGTCAAATTTTCTTCATCCGCATCAACCAGAGTGCCAACGACAGGCTTACCTGTGCTGCGTGTTACGCGGATATTGCGACCCTTGTTGCGGGTAAAATCGGCGACCGACTTCAGGGGGCGGTCCAACCCGGGAGAAGACACTTCCAGGGTGAAAGCACCTTCAATAATCTCGGGATCCAAGTCAAAAGCGTCAGAGAGGTGGTGGCTGACAGCAGTGCAGTCATCGATAGATACGCCTTCGGGCTTGTCAATGTAAAGGCGGAGAGTCTTTCTCTTTCCGGCGCGGAACAAATCCTGTTCCACCAATGTAACGCCAGCTGCAGCGCAAGCTTCGGCGATCAGTGCATCCAACTTTAAGTTCGGGGCTGCCAAATAGACCTCTTATATAAAAATTGCCATCCGCTTACGGAAGACACCTTGCACAGAAACTCAGTTCGAGGCGAGGCGTTTTCCACGGATAGTCTAAAACCAGCACAAATAGAGAAATTTTAAAGAGGTGTTTCAACCACCCAAGATAAAAAAAGCGGGTAAAACACCGCTAATTGTGAATGATCCAGTAAAAAAAGCTATTTTAGGGCCACTATGACGTACGTACTCCTTATTCTCGCATCCCTGATTGGCCTGGCAGCCTGCGCATTCTATCTCCGCAAGAACATCATTGTCATCAAGGAAAAGAATAAGAATGAACCCAAGGCCTACAAGCGCGGCATGAACTACGTCCTCACCGGCCTGTGGTACGGATACCTGATTATCTTCTTCGTCGGCCTCACGATCAATAACATAGTTTAAAGGTTAAAGGTTAAAGGTTAAAGGAAATTTCTTTAACCTTTCCGCTTTACGCTATACGCTAAACCTCTCGGCCCTGAGATTTCAGCCAACGTTCGTACAGGAACATGGCGATAAAGTTCTTACCGTCGATAAATTGATGGGCGGCCTCTTCGTAAGGCAGAACTTCAGTACGGATCCATTCGATTTCTTCGGTATACTGCTGGTCCTTTCCGTCCATGGCCTTCAGCTGTTCGGGAGTGACCTCGCGTTCAATGGCATACAGGCGGATACGTTCGTCCAGAAGTCCGCAACTGGCCGCAAAGCCTTCGCTCTTGCCCTTATACCAGAAGTCCATCAAGTCAATCAGTTCAGAATCGTCTGCCTTGATCTGGGCTTCTTCTTCCAGTTCAGACAGGGCCACCTTGCGGTAATCCCCAGTCCAGTCCAGAATGCCTGCAGGAATTTCAAGAGAATCCTGTTCCGAAATTGCAAAACGGGGCTGACGAACCAACAGCAGGTAAGGCTTACCTTCGCAGCGGAGCACAATCAGAACGCCCACTGCGTTACCGCGCACCAGTACGATCCCGTGAACCGGACGTCCATCCGGCAAGAAAGCAGTAGCCTCCAGCTTTATAAATAAAGGTTGACGGCCCTTTCTCAGAAAATCCACAGAAGCAAAATGGACCTTGGTCACCTTGAACTTCTTTTCGGAAGCCGCAAGCCAGTCCGTATAAATTCTCGAATTAAGAACAACTTCCTTGTCAGATTCGGCAATCTCTGCCGCAAAAGAATATTCGATCATCTAAAGCCTACTTTTTTGAAGCGGCGGAATCCACGATCAGGGTATCAGGAGCAACATCGGCACTCTTCCAGACCTTAATCAGACTATCCAGTCGACCCAGGGAATCCACCACCATCTTGTTTCCAGACAAATTATACAGCATCCACTGACTCCCGGTAGAAGGTCCGCAAAACGTTTCGTCTTCCCCAGGGCTAAACAACTGTCTAATAAAACGGACTCGCTGACCCACTCCATAGTAGGCCGTGGCAAAGGCGGCGAAGGTTCCGCACTTGGGGATCTTTTCCATATAGTAAGTGCTGTAATGCCATATGGTATCAGGGCGTACCTGAAGTTCCCCAAGATCCGTGGAATCGTTTTCCCACTTGTTCTTGGTGCAGTACACGGAATCCGTATCGGCACAGGCGTAATGCACCGGCACCAAGTTAGTATCAGACAAATTCCAGCTGGTGGGATAGATTGTATCAGGCACCACGTTCTTGCACATGTCGATGCGATAGGTACAAGTCGATTTCATGGCACGCCAATAAAATTCGCGAGGCGTCAGGGAATCCAGTACACGAATGATGGTCGGCTGCCCCAGCTTATCCTTGCCCTTGGTACGTAGCGGATAATTGTGGGCGTCGGCAAAACTGGAATCCATGTAAATAAAGAACGTATCCTTGGAAAGCGATCCGCGACGAACCAGAATGGAATCCAAAACGGAGTCAGCATCGTTCTGCACCTTGAGCATACCGACCCCGCGAACATCCTCATCGCGAACAATCTGCTTAATGAGCGTATCGGGTCTGTAGTAGGGGGCGGAACAATCCTTGTCTGTAACCAGGATGTCAATATCAGGCTTAATCCAGCCCACAGAATCAGTACGAGAAAAACCAAGATTGATAGACTTTAATGCACAATTAGAAAAAGTCCACATTTTCCCAAGTTGCAAATAAAGGGTATCCCCCACCAGATGAATCGCCTTACCGGAATCCAGGGACGCCGAAAGGAAATAGCCCTTGCCCGCAAAGACATCGTCACTGTAGGTTGCAGACAGGGGGCCATCCGTATCCTTTTCACAACCCACATAGAACCCCAGCACCCAAATGGCACACAGGGTCACAAACAACATTTTTGTCGAACGCAACCACTTCATAAACTAAAAACCCAAACTCTTCACGAAAGCACGAATATGTTCATCCTGGACGGGATGGGTTGCCTCATAAAAGTCCGTCCAACGAACAAACAGACCGTTCTGACGAACCGTCAAAAAGAAGGTTGCACTATCCTGGGGAGGAAGACTGCCCAACCGGGTTTCAAAGAATACCTCGCTCCCGACCTTGACCTCATCGTTTAGGGATCCTAGACCAGACGTCCTACTCATCACATTGTAGCCATGGTCGATATCCACGAAATAGCCCAGGGAATCCTTGCCCGTTCCCAAGACCTTACCCGAAAGCACCGGGTGAACAGGAGCCTCGCCAATACCACGGAACACGTCCATTCCCAGCAGAGATTCCTGACCTTCGAAGTCGAAGTCCTCGGTAATGGGGAGAGCAGACCACTTCAAGGGCTGACGGGGGCACACTCCCGGATAACGGCAGCCGGTGGCCTTGTTAATCCAGACAAAACTGGAATCGGGTTTCATGTAACGCAAAAAAATCGACTGAGTACTATCGTCGTGAACAACCAGAGAAGCATCACTAAAATTCTTGCGGGAAGCGATCCAGTGCAATTTTGATTTGGAAGAATGGCGGAGCTGCGACACATAGCGCAGGAAGGAATTGGGCAGACGACTGACTTCAGTAGAATCGTCAATCACCCAGGAGCACTGTCCCAGGCCGCGTTCCAAATTGAAGGATGTACCGCCATAGGCCAAACATTTCTCATCCCAACTCAGCTCCGCCGGTTCACTCTCGTTGCCGATCTGGGAAAGGGTGTCGGCAATTTTCGTCACCAGGCCAGACCAGTACACAAAGAAGGCGGCCACGGCAATCAGCAGCAGTCGCAACAGAGGAAACTTGTGGGTAGAGTTTATAGGCTTTTGCTTGCCCTTGTACTCTTGAAAGTCAGCGGCCATCTTAAACTAGAGCCAACTAGAAGGTAAAGAAAGCCAGGGTACCGCCAATGGCAGCCAGCATAAGGAGAACCACAATCACCACAGTCTTTGCGGAAGACGGTTCATCATCGAAAGGAACATCGAGACCTTTCTTGGGCTTATCCTTATCGTCCTTGACAATAGCATTGAAGCTCTTGGTAAAGCGACGGTGAGGGCCAGTGTGACGATCCAGGGGAGCGGTCCTGGGCACCTCGATATGAGAAATATTGTTCTGGGAAGCCACAGGGGCGGGCTTGGCCAGCATTTCCACCGGTTCAGCATCAGCCTCGGGAACATCCTTATGCAAGGAGAAGGACATCATGTCGGCTTCGAAGGCGAAAACGCGGATTGTCTTGTCGAGACCGGCCTTCTTCAGACCATCTACAATAACCTGGTTGCTAGTAAGGACTGCAAACATACCGCCATTGGAAGCCATTTCCTGCTGGAACTGGATAAAGGCGTTGTAGGCATCGCTGTAGACGAAATCAAGGCCAGTCAAATCCACAGCAAGGAACCGCTCATCCTTCTTCTGGTCCAGGAGAGCACGAACGTCTTTCTTGAATTGTTCGGCGTCAAAAGCCCCTATAGGATTCAAGGGGGCCGAGATCAAATCAAAAATTCCAACTTCGCGATAATTCTTTAACTGAGGCATGACAGAAAATATAACCTAAAATTTAAACGCCCGTGAGCTAACTCACTAAAAAAATGATACCTAGAACCCCTCTATTCGAGAATTTCGTCGTCCGTTTCTACAAAAACAGGCCTTGATTCAACGCCAGCTCTTTTTTCTGTAGGCTTTTCTGCAGACGATTCCTCGGCAGTTTGCCTAGATACTTCCGACGATTTTTCAGTCAGTCCCGCCCCCTGAGACTCGGAAGCGACTGCAGTTCCCGCAGATTCCGCCGCCAAGGATTCAGCACTGGCAGCACCTTCCACGTCATCGGCACCATCTACAAAATCATCCGGTTCCTCGGTCAGGACCGCGCGCTTGCGAATCTGGGCTTCGGGAGTTCCGTCCTTAGGCTTCCTAGAGAACAGGTAGGGGCTGAAGCTGAAGCTGACTCGATGCACAGGAGAAAGCACCGGGTGGGATTCAAAGGCGTAGTCCACCTTAAGGAACTTGGCAATTGTAAGACCTGCACCAGCAGTTACACTCTGGAAGGTGGTAAAGCTGCTAAGACCTGCACGCAACGAAAGACCGAAGTCAAAGGTAAATTCCAGACCGCCGCGACCACCTGAGAGCCAAGCCAGAGGATCATCCCAGATACGGCCATCGCCGTCATTATCTTCGTTAAAATCCATTTCGCGAGCTTCATGATGCAGAAGTCCTGCCCCCTGCCAATAGAAGTTCAGCTTGCCATACAGGTAAGGCACGTCAATGCCATAGCTGGCAGCCAGGTAGAGTTCAGGCGCACTGTATTCGAATTCTCCGGATTCCCAGGAGGCCGCCGAAGAAGTCCATCCTTTTAAAAGTCCAGACAGAACAAAGTTGTCTACAACCCGGTAACGGAGTCCCGCGTCACCACGGAAGCCGTAGCCCGTCTGGTCCAGTTCGCGGTACAGACCATGGAAACTTACACCAAGAGAAAGCCTATCCGTCAGGCGCTTACCCACAGAAACAGAAAAGACGTAGTCGGCAATAGAAAGGGTATTGTAGTCCGAACCTTCAGGCAGCGGTTCCCCATCCTTGATGTAAGGAATGTCATCTGCGCCATAGCGGGCAAAAGCCACACCCAGGCCAAGACCATTCCCTAGGGGCATGGTGGCAGAAGCGAAATCATACTTGGTATCTTCGTAGTACTCCGTATGGGAGAAACTGCCCCAGGCATAATTCATGTCGGCCAGTTGGTACGGATTGGAAAGCAGACCCAGGTAGTCGCCATCCACAGCCATAGTCGCAGAACCCAACGCCGCAGAACGAGCTCCGGGTTCCACATCCAGGGAGGCATTGGCCCCAACGACACGATCCGCAGCATAGGAATAAACCGCCCCCAATACAACCAGGAGAGCACTAACCAGACCACGGAACGAATATTTTTTTGCCATTGCCATAACTTGACACACAAGATAGATTATTTTTGTGTCGCGGACAAAGAACTTCTCACTTTAATGGGATCATTAGGACAACAAGGGCATGAACCTCTCGGATTACTTCGTCAAATTCTTGGATTATCTGGAAAACCAGCGCAAGTTCGCCAAGATGACCGTCGAAACCTACGGTCATTCCCTAGAAAAATTTCGCACGTTCCTGGACGCCAATGGTAAAAACGCAAACCTTACCCTAGAAGACTTTACAGAAATAAACGTCAAGGGGTTCGTCTGGGACATGAAACAGAAGCAGGGGCTAGCCCCCGCCAGCATCTGCGAACACCTCGCAGCCCTAAAAAGCTTCGGCAAATACTTAGTACGTTCCATGGTCCTCAAGACCAATCCTGCCGGAAATGTACCCATGCCCAAGAAGCCCAAACGCCTGGTAAATTTTCTGAGTCAGAAAGATCTAGACGAAACCAAGTTTCCTGAACTTGAAAATCCGACTTACAAACAAGTTCGCGCCCGTTTTTTATTGGAACTGATTTACGGTTCCGGCCTGCGAATTTCCGAATGTCAAAGTTTGCACTGGAACCAGATTTCAGAAACAGAGCATACGGTACGCGTCATCGGTAAGGGTAGCAAGGAACGAATCGTCCCCATCACAGAATCTCTGCTCAAATACATCGGAATGTTCAAACAAGCCGAAATTGAAAACGGGATGTCCCCTACCCCTACGGGATTTGTATTCCAGTCCAAGAACGGCGGCGCCATCCATGTGGTAATCTTACGCAAGGACATTCACGATTTGCTCCGTGACATCGGATGGGAAGGCAAGGCCAGCCCGCACGTATTGCGACACAGTTTCGCCACCCACCTTCTGGAAAACGGAGCCGAAATCATGAGCGTCAAGGAAATGCTGGGGCACGAAAGCATCAGCACAACCCAGGTTTACACCCACGTTAGCGCAGAACGCCTCCGCGAAGCCTTCAAAAAAACACACCCACGCGCGTAAGATGATGCAAGGGGGGCACTTCCCCTTGCGTAATTCAAAAATATCGGGGCATTTAATACTCAGAAATTTCTGGGTAGGCAATTTACTTTTTCACACAAAAAAAGCCCGAGCATTTTGCGCGGACTTTTGTAAATCGGTGTTTTGCAAGTTTGCCTTGCGTCTTTTAGAAGAAACTTCCTTTAATGCCTACAGCAATAGTCCATTGCTGTCCAAAGTCATCCCAGTCAGGGGCGTCCCACTTTTTCATAGGGCTCTCGTCGTATTCATCCTTGGGATCGGCAGCATTGCTCTTGTCATGGAGCGGCAGGGAGAATCCGATATACACCGGGAAATCCGAGTTCGAAAATTCAATGCCGTAAGCAAAAGCCACAGACCACGCCTGATGATCCGGATCGGGACGAGGATCATAAGTTCCTGCCTTTTCAGAAGAAATCCAGGCAACGCCCAGAGGCACAGAGAAACTCATACCGAAGGACTGCACAATTCCCGGGCGACCACGATAACCATAGGCAACAGAGCCTCCAACAGAGGGCGGTGTATAGGCGCCCAGATCGTTTTCACCGTAGAACTTGAATCGATAATCAAAACGTTTTCCGCTATGATCCAGATCCTTCCAATAGGTATCGTTAAATTCATTTTCGCCGGAGAAGGGATGCATGGCAAAAGGATGAGTATAACTCAAACCATAAAGCCAGATGCCCTTGTCGGTATCACGGCTATAATCCCAGCCCAGGGTCAGACTGTATAGGCCAGAACCCTTCTGGAAACTGCTAGGCAGAATTTCCTCAGAAGCATCGGTACCGCGCTTGATGTCGTACTGCCCCGTGGGAATCGTAAGACTTGCACTTAGGGAAGCGGCACCACCACTACCAATCGTCTTGCTAAAGTCAAAGG
Source organism: Fibrobacter sp. HC4 (assembly GCF_023373925.1). Classification (NCBI taxonomy): domain Bacteria; kingdom Pseudomonadati; phylum Fibrobacterota; class Fibrobacteria; order Fibrobacterales; family Fibrobacteraceae; genus Fibrobacter; species Fibrobacter sp. HC4. The sequence goes on from NZ_JALCZV010000001.1 coordinate 66,551, forward strand.
AAACGTCACCCATACCACCCGTGGTACGGTCCGTCGGAATCTGGTTGCTACGATACTGGACTTCACCCTGATGGCTCATCCAGGGAACCGTCACACCCAACTTAGTTGACCAGGTGGGTTTAATGGAAAAGTGAGGGGACACAGTCATGCCGGAGAAGTTCTGTCCCACATTATATTTGGTAAAAACTTCCGTTTCAAGATAGCCACCAGATACTCCCTGGCCAATCCACTTGATACCATCACCGGAGCCGCCGCCAGAACCGCCAGCACCGCAACCGCCGATGGATTCCCAGGGGGTAGCAACTTCTACAGGTCCACTAAAACCAAGACCAAAGGCGGCAATTCCCGCCACCACGGCAAAAGCCATTCCGCAAATGTTTCTGTAATTCATCTTCATAGGGAACCCTTACGGAAGCTGCAAGACATAGGCACGGTTCGTTCCTGTAGTCAGGAAGTAGCCATCAGGAGAACGACCGCCAATCATGGGAACCGAAGTCAATTCGTAAATGTCATTACCCCACAAAATCTGCAAGTCTGCAGGAGCGCCTGCATTCAAGGAAACCTCGCGCATGGCTGTACGGCCTGCGGAACCATCCTGGGCAGAAACATCGGTCAAGTCATTCTTGTTCACAAACTGAGCACCCTGGGGGAACTCTGCCCAAGTCACGAAAACACGTTCTCCGTACTTGAACCAATGAGGTTGGGCGGGAGAACCCATCATACCTTCAGTCACAGGAATCTGGATAGGCTTAGAATCTTCAGACAATTCCTGCACATAGGAATTCCAACCATTCATAGAAGAATTCACTACGTTATAAACGACAAAGCGACCATCCGGAGAAATCAGGGGGCTATCCATCATCCAGCCATCCACACCAGCGGGCTTCTTCAAGGTCTTGGCCTTAGAAACTGCCTTCTTCAAATCACCAGAAGACAGATCTACAAATACGATTTCGTTGTTGCCATTGACATAGACAAGACGCACATCGTCGGTGCCAAAGAATCCCTTTATCGTAGATGCATCAGCAGTAGTATCTACCACGGCATCTGGAGAGACCCACACATGGGGCGTTGCAAATTCGCCGATATTCTTTTCGTAGAACCAGAACTTTTTCTTGTCTTGCATACGGGCGGCAAAGATGCCGTAATCTAGATTTTCGCAAGACTTGCTACCGCTCTTGTCGTAAGCGCGGAGAGCTACGATAAAGTTAGCATGGGTACTCCATTCGGGGTCCTGAAACTGGCATTCACCTGCAGCGGTATCACGCATCAAGTACCAGCGAACCGTATTGGACGTATCGGAAACCGTAAGACGGTCGTGCTGCACCACACCTGAAGTCGTATACTGGGAGTCCGGCGCAATCACGTTCAGCTTGCCACCAAAGTTCAGCCACAACATGGAACCTGGATAATTGACGGTATCCTGCGAAACAGAGGCATTACAGATTTGCTTTCCCTCGTTAATAGGGTACAGATTTCCAATATCGGAAGTTGCCGTAGACGACTTCTTACCCGAGTCTCCGTCAAATTGTTCGGGCTCGTATACACAGGCGGTCAGGCCCATAAAGGCCGAAAATGCGGTGAGTATAAATTTCTTCATCAAGGAGAAATATATAAAACTGCCTATTTATCCTTAGACCACTCTAGTCTGGTTTTCCTTATAAAACGCAGGTATACAAGCACTAAAATCGTCCCCGTAGTGATCCAGCTCAAGGGATAGCACACCATAAGGGAGGCAAAAGTACCGAACTTGGGGAACATGGCGAACACCCAAAAAATACGCACACCGCAAATACCGAACACGCAAATTAGCGCAGGCAACATGGACTTGCCCATGCCACGCAAGGCTCCGGAGCACACATCAATAAGCACGTTGATGAATTCCAGACCAATTACGATATACACGCGGAAGGCTCCCGTTTCCACAATACTTTCGTCATTGGTAAAAATGGAAAGAATCGGGTGATAAAAAATGCTAACCAAGGCACCAAGGGTAAAAGTGGAAAGTCCCGACAGCAACAAGGTCCAGCGAACCGTCTTGCGGATACGATCCAAGTTGCGGGCGCCGTAATTCTGTCCCACGAAAGTAACGCAGGCATGGCCGAAGGAATTGAGCCAGAAATACACAATCAGCTCCGGATTCATGGCCACCGCCGAAGCCGCCACCGCCGTAGAACCCAAGGTGTTTATCGCCGACTGGATACACACATTGCTGAAGGAGAATACCGCTCCCTGCACACCCGCCGGCAACCCGATACGGATCATGCGGCCGAGCACAAAGGGAGTCACCCTAAGTTTCCAGAATTGGAATCTGAAAGGTCCCGTTTCCGTCTTCAAAAAATACAACAACGTAACAGAACTAATCACGTTGGAAATGACCGTTGCGATAGCCACCCCATCCACATCCATGTGGAGCCCCACCACGAACACAATGTTCAAAAGCAGGTTAATGGCACCGGCCACCAGAAGCACATAAAAGGGCCGTTTGGTATCCCCCTTGCTACGGAGCAACGCCGCACAGAAATTGTACAGCATGATGAAGGGCATACCCACGAAATAAATCCGGAAATACAAAACGGCATCATCGAGAATGTCTGATGGAGTAGAAATTGCCGTAAGAATCGGTCGGGCAAAGAACAACCCTATCAAGGCAAGCAGGATACCGCAAACCACGGAAACCGCCACCGCGGTGTGAACCCCTCGCGAAACAGATCGGGAGCTGCGTTCTCCAAGAGCGTTGGCCACCACCACGTTGGCCCCGATAGAGAGGCCCACGAAAAGGTTCACCATGAGGTTGATGACGAAGGTATTGGCACCCACCGCGGCAAGGGCCGCATCGCCAGCGAACTTACCCACAACTGCCACATCGGCAGAATTAAAAAGTTGCTGGAAAATGGAACTGGCAGCCAAGGGCACGGCAAACTTCAGGATCTTATCCCAAATCGAGCCCGAGAGCAAATCCATATTTTTAGCAGTAGCCATACATCACCTTTTTCGGCCCGCAAATTTAGCTTTTTAACCACCTCTCGGCATCCCCTTTTTACTAACTTTACATCGCAAAAAATTAAGCCGGAACATTCCGGCAGTTATAAACGGAGATCATCATGGGTTTTAAATGTGGTATCGTAGGTCTTCCCAACGTGGGCAAGAGCACCATCTTTAACGCAATCACCAACGCCGGCGCCGAAGCCGCCAACTACCCCTTCTGCACCATCGATCCCAACGTAGGTATGGTGAACGTTCCCGACGCACGTCTGGACGCCCTGGTAAAAGTTTATAATCCCAAGTCTATCGTTCCCGCCGTTACCGAATTCGTCGATATCGCAGGTCTCGTAAAGGGCGCCGCCCAGGGTGAAGGCCTTGGCAACCAGTTCCTGACCCACATCCGTGAATGCCAGGCTATCATGGAAGTGATTCGTTGCTTCGACGACGGCGACATCGTTCACGTCCATGGTTCCGTGGATCCGGTCCGCGATGTAGAAATCATCGAAACCGAACTGATCCTGAAGGATTTGGAATCCGTTGAAAAACGCCTGGCCACCGAAGCCAAGAACGCCCGTATGGGCGGTGCCGAAGCCAAGGCACGTCTGGCCGCTTGCGAAAAGCTCCGCGACGCCTTCCAGGAAGGTAAGGCCGCCCGCGGTCTCATCGGCGACAGCGAAGAAATGGACCAGGTCATCAAGGATCTGGCACTCCTCACAGCAAAGCCCCTGTTCTATTGCGCCAACGTGAAGGAAGACGACATCCTGACCGGCAACGCCTACGTGGACGCCCTCAAGGATTACGCCTCCAAGAACGGTCACGAAGTCATCATGATCAGCGGCAAGATCGAAGAAGAACTTTCTCAGATGGATCCCGCCGACAAGGTGGAATTCCTGAAGGATCTGGGTCTCCAGGAATCCGGTTTGGACGCCGTTGTCCGTAAGGGTTACGAAATTCTCGGCCTCCGTACCTTCCTTACCGCAGGCGAAAAGGAATGCCGTGCATGGACTTTTGAAGCTGGCTTCAAGGCTCCCCAGTGCGCAGGAGTCATCCACTCCGACTTCGAACGCGGCTTCATCCGTGCAGAAACCCTCTCCTTCGCCGACTTCGAAAAGTACGGCAGCTGGAACGCCGCCAAGGAAGCAGGCGTGCTCCGCACCGAAGGTAAGGAATACGTGGTGCAGGACGGCGACATCATGCTGTTCCGCTTCAACGTGTAGTTAGCTTAAAGCGCATAGCTGAAAGATTAAAGAAGTCTGCAGTTTCTCGACTGCGGGCTTTTTTCAATTATGAAATACGAAATATGAATTAATTGAATTCATCAATTCGTTTATAGTTAGCAGTTTCATACCAAACATCCAATATTTCATATCTAATAACTCATATCTATCTCTAGCGCCTCCGGCGCGATTATGACAACTCACATCTTGCATCTAACATCTGGCAACTTATATCTGACATCCATCCCCTAGGCTCCATTTCTTACAAATTACTTTTGTTTTGCATAAACTAGTGATAAAAATCACATTTCATATGTATTTTTGCTATCATTGAAACAAACCTGTTTGGAGGTAGTCGGAGTGTTCATTAAAGAAGAAAAGGGTTCCACCCTTTTGTTAAAGCTATTTGCCATTCTGTTCAGCATCTTCATGGTTCTGGCCTATGTATTCCTGCACACTGTCGATGCTACGGGAAAACTAATCTTCCAGAATACTGGAGCCGTCTGCGACGCCAACGCCGTAGGTTACTGCTTCACCATGGAAATCCTATACTTCGCCATTTTAGGCGTCATTGCGGTTCTAGGATTTCTTACAGTCACTCTCACAACATTAGAATGGGCTCTACGTCGAGAATCAGACTCCTCCATTCCTGATTTCTACCGAAATTTCGTAGCGTTCCTAAACTGCATCAAGATCGCTTTGGCAGTTCTCTTCACCACCCTATTCATCAATTATTCTAAAGCCACCTGGGTCATTCCCATCGCCGTATTCGCCTCCCTCATCCTAGACGGTTTCGTTTGGAACAAGCGATGCCGTGAAGTCAACGCCAAACACCAAAGTCTGTTCCTAGACGTGATTACAGAATTCATGAACATCTTTACCACCAAGAGAAGCAGGAATGCAGAAAACATTCCCCACAAACACAGCTTCGTATTCTACGTGGTAGCCACCCTATTCATCATTTTCTGCGTACACGCCATTTCAGGAAACATCAAGCCAGACTTTGGTCAGAACGCCAGGTCCACCATAGAACAAGTTGATCAAGCCAAGGCCGACTCTACCGTCAGCGAAGTCCAGATAGAAGAAGCCAACAAGGCAAAGAAATTCGTCAAGGCCAAAATCCGGGAAAGACGCCGTAAAAAAATCGAGGCTGCCAGAATCCGTGCCCTAAGAGAAGCGGAGAAATCTCAAGAAACTCCCAGTACAGAAGACAACGACGAAGATACGAATAACGAAGTGCAAAACGACGAGGAATCAGGCAACACCGCAACCAACAGCGAAGAAGCCGATAGCTCAGAAATCCACACTCCCGTTGCAGCAAGTTCTATTCCAGCAGTAAATACTGCCGCCAACACAACTTCAGATGACGACGATGATGAGGACTGGTGGTAATCCAGCCTCATTTTTTACTTGCCCAGAACTCTTACGATTTCTCTGTAGAGTTTATCCAACTCAATGGGTTTTGAGGTAAAGCCGTTCATACCCGCATCATAGGCTTTTTTACGGTCTTCGTCAAAGACATTTGCGGTCATAGCGATAATGGGGATGCTCGCCCTGGCAGGATTCGTCATATTGCGGATACGTCGGGTCGCCTCGACGCCATCCATATGAGGCATCTGAACATCCATCAAGATAAAATCGTAATTAAAAGGCTCTAGGTTCTGAACAACAGAAACGCACTTGACTCCGTCTTCTACAAAATCAACTTCGAAGCCCATTTCATGCAACAGCTCACCGGCAATTTCACGGTTCAGTTCGTTATCTTCAGCCACAAGAATTCGCATTCCCTTTAGGCGAGATACATCAAGGTCTGCATTTTCTTTCTGCGAGCATTCAAATTTATCAATAACCTTTAGAGGTACCTTGATCGATATTTTTGTACCCTTACCTAATTGACTTTCTACGTCGATGGATCCGTTCATCAGGTCAACCAATTTCTTGGTAATGCCCATTCCCAGGCCAGTGCCCAAAATACGGTTTTCGGTAACGCTCTTTTCGCGAGAGAAACTATCAAAAATATGAGGAATAAAATCCTCGGAAATTCCAATTCCTGAATCTTCCACAATAGTTTCAAACAGGCGGATCCCTTCCTGTTCATGGGGGTAATCCCTGACAGAAATCCTGATACGGCCCCCTTCGGGAGTATACTTGACGGCATTGCTGATCACATTCAGCAGAATTCCCTGAATCTTGGTCATATCGCAAAGAACGTAAGGATGATCGGGATAAATTTCATCTGTCACCACAATCTTTTTCTTGCGATATTCTTCATCAAAGACCGCTCTAATCTGCGACGCAATGTCGAAAAGATTTGTCGGTTTTTCGTTCACGGATGTGGCTCCGCTTTCGATTCGCGCCATTTCAAGAACTTCATTAATGAGGTTCAGCAGATAGGACCCAGCGCCCTTGATCTTATTGGCATAGGATTTGATCAATTCAGGATCGTCGCTATGTTTTTCCAAGAGGTTTGCAAAACCCAGAATGGCATTCATGGGCGTTCGGATATCGTGGCTCATGTTGAAGAGGAAGGTACTCTTGGATTTGTTGGCTTGTTCTGCAACTCTCAAGGACTCTTCTAGCAAAGCCTCTTGCTTCTTTGCTTCGTCTTCACAAGCGACACCGATGACAATCACTTCAAAATTTTCGGCGTTGCCAAGTCGAACCGCCTTGAACAGGTAGAAGTGCGGTTCCCCATTCAACACCATACGATAATGATAGGAGAATGTTCCCTCCTCACGCATCACTCTTACCAGGTTGCTGAACTCGCATGTCTTAAGCATGTCTTCTCGATCTGCTTCATAGACATTGTTCTGGATGTAAGCCCCCATAATGTTTTCGTAAAGGGGAGCATTCTGTATGGTCTGCTGAACACCCACGGCCTTTTCAGAATATCGGAAGGTTCGAGCCTCACGGGTTTTGGCATTTACGGTAAAGATATTGGTAAAGTTTTCAGCCAGAACGTTGATGATTCCTACCTGCAGGTAGCTTTCCCTTCGGGTCTGGTCGATATTTTCTACAACACACAGAACCTTTTCCAGAAGTCCGTTAGCCTGCCTGGTCACCGCAATAAATCGACAACGGCACCAACCCATGGTACAGCTAAGAAACTCAAGAGCAATCTGATTGACGTCCTTCAACCTTTCATCTAAGGTTTCAATATCACTAAACAGTGACACCTCGTTCCTAGAAATCGGGTCTGTCAAAATACCCAGAACAAAGGGAAGGAGTCTTCGAATATCTTGATTACCGAATTTTTGAATAATGGCATCAATATTCGGCGTGGTCTTAACCGGTTCAAAGGTAAAGTCCAGCATGTTCAAGATATGCATCGACACGTAAGAAGACGCCGTCGCCTGCAAGACCAGCTCCAGCATTTCACGTTCGTTGTTCTGCTCTACATTATCCATAATACTAATGATACATTCAAACAATTAAAATGATCCATCAAGTCTTCAATTTCCATTATCCAATATGGCTTATTTAGCCCACAAGTCATTGATTTCTATTCAAATGTTCACTATATTTGAGGTATGACAAAGTCCATCGACATCCGCGACGCTCACGAGCATAACCTCCGACATGTAAGTCTATCCATTCCCCGCGACTCCATCGTAGTCGTCACCGGCGTTTCGGGCTCGGGAAAATCCAGCCTGGCCTTCGATACGGTGTTCCAGGAAGGGCAGCGTCGTTTCGTGGAATCCCTTTCAGCTTATGCCCGCCAGTTTATTGGACGGATGAAGCGCCCCGAAGTGGAAAGTGTCCGCGGCATTTCTCCCACCATCAGCATCGACCAGAAAACGGTGAACCGAAACCCACGTAGTACCGTGGGAACAGTGGTAGAAATCCTGGACCATTACCGCCTACTTTTTGCACGCCTTGGCGTGCCTCATTGCCCTAAGTGTGGACGCGTAATCCAGGCGCAAACGGTAGACCAGATTGTTGATAATCTCTATGCCGGGGACGAAGGAAAACAGCTGACAGTCATGGCCCCCATTGTACAGGAACGTAAGGGCGAATACCGCAAGGAGCTGGCAGAGCTTAAGGAGAAGGGCTTTGTTCGCGCCCGTGTAGACGGGGTGATTTATAGAATTGAAGAAGTGCCGCAATTGGTGCGATACGAGAAGCATACCATCGAAGCGGTGATTGACCGCCTAGTTCTAGAACGCAAGAACATGAGCCGCCTCCGCGAAGCCCTGGAAGGGGCGTTAAAGTTGACCGAAGGTAAACTGGTGAGTTTCTTGTTTGGTGCTACCGGTGCAACGGGTTCTGCAGAAGTTTCTGGTGCGAACGGCGCCGAGGAATACCGCCTGCAGGGTACGCTGCTAGCTTGCCCCAAGTGCAACATCTCCATCCCGGAACTGGAACCGCGATTCTTCAGTTTTAACGATCCCAAGGGGCAATGCCCCGCTTGCCGCGGTCTCGGAGAAAGCTGCAAGTTCGACGTAAATCTGGTAGTTCCCGACAAGACATTGTCCTTGAAGCAGGGAGCCCTAGCCTGCCAGAAGAAGGACGATGGCAATATCATCTTTAGCGATTTCGGCTGGCGCAACTTGCGAACCATCGCCAACGAAATGAAGTTTACGTTTGACACGCCTTGGAACAAGCTGAAAAAGGAACAGCAGGATGCCATTCTGTACGGCACTCCTAGCGGCAGCGAACGAGGCGTCATCAGCATCATGCAGGAACTGTGGGACATGTGGCATATTTTCCACTTCCGCAAGTTCATGGAAATTGGAGTCTGCCCCGAATGCAAGGGCACCCGCATTAACCCCATCGCCAACGCCGTAGATTTTCACGGTCATAACATTACGGAACTGACCGACTGGTCTGTAGAAAAGTCTGTAGAATTTTTCGACAATTTGAAGTTGAGCGAAAAGGAATTGCGAATCGGCAAGGAAGTGCTGAAGGAGATTCGCGGCCGTCTGAGTTTCTTGAATGCGGTGGGTCTTGGTTACCTGAACATTTCTCGCAAGGCCTCTACCTTGAGCGGTGGCGAGGCACAGCGAATTCGCCTGGCCAGTGCTGTGGGCGCCGGGCTTCAAGGTGTGCTGTACGTTCTTGACGAACCCAGTATCGGTTTGCACCCCCGCGACAACGACAAGCTGCTGGGAATGCTGGAACATTTGAGAGCCCAGGGCAACAGCCTGATTGTGGTGGAACACGACGAAGACACCATGCGTCACGCCGATTGCGTCATTGACGTGGGCCCCGGCGCCGGTGTAGAAGGCGGACGAATCATCGCCGCAGGAACCGTTGATGAACTAGAAAAGAATAAAGCTTCTCTCACAGGCGCATACCTGAGCGGACGTAAGGCAATCGAGATTCCTGCAGAACGGAAGAAAATTACCAAGGACACCCCGAAACTGAAGGTGTGCGGAGCCGCCGAGAACAATCTGAAAAACATCGATGTGGAATTTCCGCTGGACGGCGCCCTCACGGTAGTAACCGGCGTTTCGGGTTCCGGCAAGAGCACCTTGGTTAATCAGATTTTGCGTCGTGAACTGGCCCGCGTATTCTTCAACTCCGAAGAACCTGTGGGAAAGTTCGACCACATGGAAGGCCTCGAAAATATCGACAAGGTCATTGAAATCGACCAGACACCCATTGGCCGCACCCCCCGCAGCAATCCTGCCACCTACACAAAAATCTGGGACGACATCCGCGACCTTTTCGCCAGCATGGAAGAAAGCAAGATCCGCGGTTACAGCAAGAGCCGATTCAGCTTTAACGTGAAAGGCGGCCGCTGCGATGCCTGCGAAGGTGCCGGCGTAAAAGTAGTGGACATGCACATTCTGCCTTCTGTCCAGGTGACCTGCGAAGTCTGTAACGGCAAGCGTTTTAATGACGCCACCCGCGAAGTTTATTATAAGGGCAAGAATGTTTCCGAAATTCTAGACATGAGCATCAGCGAAGCCGCAGAATTTTTCAAGGACATTTCCAAAATCGCCCAGCCGCTGAATCTGCTTTGCGAAGTGGGCCTTGGTTACCTGACCTTAGGACAGCCCTCCACAACCTTGAGCGGCGGCGAAGCACAACGTATCAAGATCGCTTCTGAACTGCGCAGGCCCGGTACCGGCAAGACCCTTTATCTGTTAGACGAACCGACCACAGGTCTCCATTTCGAAGACATCCGCAAGCTCATGGAATGTCTGAACCGCTTGCGCAGCCTGGGCAACAGCGTCATCATTATCGAACACAATCTTGACGTAATCAAGTGCGCCGACTGGATTATCGACCTGGGTCCCGATGCAGGCATTCACGGCGGAAAGATTATCGCCACCGGCACACCGGAACAAATCGCCAAATGCAAGAAGTCAGAAACAGGCCGCTACCTGGCTCCGGTACTGGCAAAAAAACACGGCGAGAACGTTCCTGTCAGCCAGATGGGAGCCGTTGCCGAAAACCGCGCCATCTATAACGCAGCCGCCAAGAAGGCGGGAGTTGACGGCCCTTCCCTTGACATCGAAGTTCGAGGCGCCCGCAAGCACAACCTCAAGAACATTGACGTTACCATTCCCCGCCACAAGTTGACTGTTGTTACAGGAGTTTCCGGCTCCGGCAAATCCAGCCTGGCATTCCATACTTTGTTCAACGAAGGCCAGCGTCGCTTTGTGGAAACCCTCAGCACTTACGCCCGACGATTCCTGGGCCGCCCCGACCGCGGAAGCATCGATTCCATTACAGGTCTCGCCCCCGCCATCGCCATCGACCAGAAAAGCGCCAGCAAGAGCCCTCGCAGCACCGTGGCCACCCTCACCGAAATCTACGATTACTTCCGTATTTTCTGGTCCCGGGCAGGAACGCCCCACTGCCTCCATTGCGGCAAGCCCGTGGATTCCTATGCCGCCGGCGACTTGATCCAATTGGCCTTCAGCCGCGACCTGAACAAGATGGTTACCGTCCTCGCCCCCTTCCAGGTAAAGGACATCCTGAAACTTTCAAAAATTTTGACAGAAAAGGGATACCGCAAGGTGTACATGGGCGACCAGCTGGTAGAATTGCCGCTGCCCAAGATTCCCACCCGCGAAAAACAGGTGCTGGCCATTGTGGACCAGGTTGTCGTCAAGGAAGATAACCGAGCCCGACTGGTCGAAGCCTTTGAAAGGGCTTACCGCGACGGGAACGGCATCCTGTACATGGACTGCGAAGGGGAAGAACGTCTTTCCGCCAGCGAAAAACCGGGTTGCCCTGAATGCGGCTGGTACATGGACAGCGCCCTGAATCCCAAATTCTTCAGTTTCAACACCCACTGGGGTGCCTGCGAAACCTGCCTTGGCCTTGGTTACCTAAAAGACGGCAAGAAGGACTCCCCCAAGGAATGCCCCAGCTGCCATGGAGAACGTCTAAAGCCGGAATATCTTGCCGTACGAATCAACGGCAAGAACATCATGGACGTTCATCACATGAGTATCGCCAATGCCCGGGACTGGTTCGCCAACGTGAACTTCGACAACGACAAGAACGCCGAAGGCAAGCGCACCGTAGCAGAGCCCTTGCTCCGTGAAATCATCGGCCGCCTGGACTTCCTGAAATCTGTGGGTCTGGGATACATCGGCCTGGACCGCGCCGGCGACACCCTGAGCGGTGGCGAATCCCAGCGTATCCGCCTAGCAAGCCAGATCGGCAGCGGCCTAGAAGGTGTGCTATACGTTCTGGACGAACCCACCGTCGGTCTTCACGAAAGTGACACCGCAAAACTGCTAGACACCTTGTACCGACTCCGCGACCTGGGCAACACATTGGTGGTTGTTGAACACGACCAGAAGATGATGGAAGCCGCCGACCACATTATCGATATGGGTCCTGGCGCAGGCGACTTCGGTGGCGAAGTGGTAGCCGAAGGTTCCCCCACCTTGCTGGCCAAGCCTTACGCCCTGCAGCAATTCCCCCGCAGTGAAACCGTAAAGTTCCTAACCCACCAAACCCCCGTGGCCAACGAAGTGGCCCCCATCCGCATTACCGACTCCACGGAATTCTATACATTTAGCGGTCTCTGCCACAACAACCTCAAGAACCTTTCCGTAAAGTTCCCCAAGAGCGCCGTCAGCGTGGTCTGCGGAGTTTCCGGTTCCGGCAAGAGTTCCCTGGTCATGGACGAGATTTACCCCGCCCTCAAGAAAAAATTCCAGGCCCGCGGAAAGAAAAAGCAAACTGGGGAAGTACTTCTGGTAGACCAGAGCCCCATTTCGGGCACTCCCCGCAGTACCCCCGCCAGCTTTACCGGCGTATTCGACGATATCCGCAAACTGTTCGCCAAGCTGGAACAGTCCAAGGTCAAGGGCTTTGACTATGGCCGATTCAGCTATAACCTGGCCAGAGGCCGCTGCGAAGCCTGCGAAGGGCGAGGCGCCATCTCCGTAGAAATGCACTTCCTTTCAGACATCTGGGAACCCTGCGAAGTTTGCGGTGGCAAGCGTTACAACCAGGAAACCCTAACCGTCACTTTCAAGGGGAAGAACATCGCCGACGTCCTGGACATGCGCGTGGTTGAAGCCTGTGAATTCTTCAAGGACCAACCCAAGATTTTGCCCAAGCTGGAATGCCTCCGTGATGTGGGCTTACCCTACGTCAAGTTAGGACAGCCCGTAACCACCCTCAGCGGCGGCGAGTCACAACGCCTAAAACTGGCAGCGGAACTGGCCAAACGTCCCGCCACCGAAATGGTGTACCTGTTAGACGAACCCACCACCGGCCTCCACCTAAAAGATATCCAGATTCTATGGAACCTGCTACGCAGACTTTCTGCCCGTGGCGACACGGTAATCGTCATCGAGCACCACCCCGACATTATCCGTCTGGCCGACTGGAAGGTGGAATTGGGCCCCGTAGGCGGATCTGAAGGCGGACATTTGTTGGAAATGGGCATTAATGAATAGAAATTAGAGCTCTCATTTTATGATTTTACACAAAAAAGTTATTTTTATGTAATAAAATTGCGATGTTTTAGAACATCTCTAAAAGAGCTTTGATTAGAGGAGAAAATATGAAGTTTTCACACCTGTGCGCCCGCTGTTTGCCGCTCTTGATGCTGCTCCCAGCACTCTCCATGGCAGACAGTGACCGCAACTACAAGATTGCTCCCAACCTGTTCAAGAAAGGCGTAGGAATGCATGAAGTGGCAGACATGCCCATCGTGCGTGAAGGTGGGCTCTCCATTTCTGAAACGCCGACCATTCCTCTTAAGTCCAACACCATCTACCTCCGTCAGAAAAAGGGTCCCAAGGAATACCACTGGTTCTCTGGTCAGCTGGATGTCAACAACTTCACCCGACTCCACGCTTTCAGCCTTAAGGAAAATTACCTGAAATCCTCCGAAGTCATCGGTATGCGTTTTTACGGTTCTTCCAACACCAAGGCATTCCAGGATGAATCAGACATCTACTTTGACAAGGAATACATATACTCTCCCCGCGTCCCCAAGCTGTTCTTCCGCAAGAATGACCGCTGGCAGATGCTCAAGGAAACGGACCTTCCCGGCGTAATCAATATCAGCTCTCCAATAAAGGACCTGCAGACCACATCCATCACCATCAAGATGGTGGACTCGGTACCTTCCAGAATCTACCCTGTCAAGCCGGGTATGTACGCCTTCGCCTTTAGCGCTCCGGACTACCTCCCCTATGTAGACGCCGTTTATGTTCCTAGCGGAAGTGTTGTGGAACTGAAACCGGAATTGATCGCAGTTGATACAACAGCCATCAATCCGCCCAAGACAACCGTCACCCTAGATAGCGTTGCCGCAGCCAGGACTCTGGAACAGACTGAATACCTGTACGATAAGCTCACATACGAACTGCAGCGTAACGTAGACCTGGTAGACACAAACGAATTTTCAAAGATTTACCCCACCCCCAGGCGTCCCCTGACCTTGAACATCGCCGAAGACGAACAGCCCTACCACGACTACATGGTAAGATTCAAGCAGAAGCGTCTTGAAGCTCTAGACTTATGGCGTTCCAGCAAGATGGGTCCCGCTAGACTGGTAAACAAGGCCCTCCGTCGTAAGCTGGACAGCCTGCAGGCCCTCCCTCTTCGAGGAGCCATGATCCCTTCGAAAATGGAACCGGTTTACGGAATTGACCCTGCAACAAACGAAAAGGCCGTCGTGGGCATCCGAGTTTTTCTGGGCAAGGACCATGAACGTTACGACGTTTCCTGGAACGGCTATGTAGACGGATACACTCCCGATTCTCTTTACGCCATGATCGTTGCAGGCGCCAGCGTCCGCGCCATCATCACCCTCGAAAACAACAAGCCCGTCTGGCATTACCAGGAAGGCCTGCTCAAAGGTCGCTACCAGTATCGCTACTCAAAGCTGGAACTGGAAATAGATAAGAACATCCTGCCCAGCCACGGTAGTTTTGAACTGCCGGGCTACATCTTCGATATGACCGAAGTCCAGGACTGGCTCAACCGCCCCATAGAACCTCCTCCTCAGGAAATCAGCGAGGAACGCAAGGTTGAAACCGCCAAGGCCGACGAAGGCTTCCATCTAGAAGTCAACGCCAACGCTCCCCGCATTATCAGAGACAAGATCCGTGGCTCCGTGGCACTCATTGACTCGGGGGCCTTTCGTTATTACGGCAAAGTCGTTAGCATGTCTCCTTTCGCCATCCACACCACTGAAGTGACGCAGCAGATGTTCAAGGAGGTCATGGCCAAGATCGACTCCACCCAGAGAATTGAAGACCGTTCCACCTTCCTGGCCCCCCGCAAACCGGTACACAACATCAACTGGGAAGACGCCCGCAAGTTCTGCCAGGCTATTGGTGGTGACCTGCCCACTGAAGCCCAGTGGGAATTTGCAGGCCGAGCCGACAACAACGAAGGCTCCTTGTGGAATCTAGATGAAAATCCCAACGTGAACATCTATGCTGTCTATCGCGACAATTCCTACAAGAAAGGCAAGAGCAGTTTTGACTACGGTCCCCAGCCGGTCAGTTCCAAGAAGCCCAATCAATGGGGACTCTACGACATGTCCGGTAACGTGGCAGAATGGACTCTCGACAGCTACTCCATGTTCTCGTTCTGGGTTGAAGATTCTAACCCCACCGGTTCCATGATGGGCTCCAACAAGGTTTACAAGGGTGGTTCCTGGAAAGACAAGGAATCCGTTCTGAACCTGACCGAACGCGATGATGAAGACCCCCGTTACTGGTCTGACGCAATCGGTTTCCGTTGCGCATTTTCCAGAAGCATCTTCGATATGCGCGAAGTCGATGCAGCCCCCGCCGCAACCGAACCCGAAAAGACCATGAATAACGCTCTAGGCGGAGAAACCTCCTGGACACCTTTCGCAGGTAGTAAATGACAAAGTCTGAAACTCGCAACAGCAGAGAGATGAGATTCTTCAAGAAGATCACAGCCATCCCCTACCTGCTGGTGATCCTTGCCTTTCTGATGCCTATGGCTAACGTATCCTGCAATGACGACAAGGTCATCGCAGAGCCGACCCTCTATGAGCTTGCCACAGGTCTCGACCTGGAACAAGAACTGAAAGAACCGGCTCTTGGCACCCTGAAGAAAATGCAGGCCGGTAATCCCAAGGCTATGGACAAGTTCAAGGAGACCATACCCGAGTTTCCAAAGTTACCTACCATGCCAGTACTTTACGCCTTATTAGTCGGAGCGGTCCTGGCAGCAGCGTTCGCCTTGATTACCCCGCTAGGCTCCATCACAATCGGCATGCTTACCATGGTCGCCTCGTGGGCCTTTGTCGCCCAGCTAAGTAAACTAAACGCAGCCATGGGCATTCCCCTACTTAAGGTAGAACCGGGAATCGGCCTTCATGCAGCATCAGCCCTGATTCTTATCGGAACGGCAATGAATCTAGCCTCGATCATCAGACCGATTGTCGAAGACTTCAAATCACGCAAGAAGAAATAATTTTATCTTGTGCAAAACCTGGGGATATAGCTCAGTTGGTAGAGCAACTGGTTCGCAATCAGTAGGTCATGGGTTCGACTCCCACTATCTCCATTAGAAATTCCATTTAACGCCAGTCTTGATTTCTGAAAGGAAACCGCTCTTGGCGTAAATGCCTTTATAGTAGATCGGCAAGTCATACCAACGGTAAAGCATTTCCATACCTAGGTAGACCGTAAGCCAACTGGGAGCCCAAGACAAGGTCGCTCCCCATACCCCACTGAACTTTTTAAGTTGTTCGTAATCATCGTCTGGACCGGCAACCACAACACCATAGTACAGGTTCATTACGCCTTCCAGCGTAATTTTTGTGCGGAACTTATAGGATAATTTTGAACGCAGGGAAGGTCCAATCCACTTGCCATAAGACTTGTACATGGGAACATCAATAGATACCGTAGAAGAGGAGTCCCCCAAGTTTTCCTCGAACGCCCCCCATCCATTGGGGTTTCCATTGAAGGGATTATTCCCCCAAGGATTTTCATTGTCATAAAATCCGCCATAACCGTTATAACCGCCATAGCCTCCCATATAAGACGGAGCATTCCACCCATCAGAAGATTCCCAATTATTGAATCCGCCATTAAAGGGGGCCTCATTATTGAAACCGTCCATCTCATCGTAAGCAGCATTGTACGCCGCCTCGTAATCAGCCATGTAACGTTTGACGTCCACAACGGAGTCTGCCTCAAGTCGCACGCCCAGGTAGACATTTCCATTCCATCCGTACACAGAAGAACGATGCCAAGATCCATACACGGCGAAAGATAGGGGACCATCTGTATCGTAGTATCCCCAGAGAGCCGCCCCTACCCGCTGTTTTTCAAACTTAAAGAAATCCTTTTCTAACCAGGAATAAAAAGAAGGGGAAAAACTTTCATTTGGGGCCGTATTAAAATCCACGCCCATATCAAGAACAAAAGTTGGCGCCACCAACACATATTCCAAGCCAAGAGTCAGTTTCCAGTCGCTGGTATCCAGAGCGGGCATATCCTCATTATCAAAGAACCAGTCCGTCATAGCGGATACGCCAAGGGAATGGATATAATCGCCAACCGCATAATCGGCAAAAGAGGAAAGGGTAAAGAACAGGTCACCGCCATCTTCGCTTATTTTTTCGACCCAGCCACTCTCTGTGTAATGAAGACCGTAAAAACCAAGGTCTCCCAAAAAACGGAACGACAAAGAAGAACTTCTGTCAGAAACAAGTACTTCCGACGAATCAGTAAAGTCCAGCGCCAGTTTATACTGATTTATAATTTCCTGGATTTCTTCGGTATAGGGACCAGGTATAAGTACGGCCTCTTCAAAGGCTGTCAAGGCTTCGGTTAGATTACCAGCCTCCTCAGCCTGCATGGCACGGTAATATGCCGCCTGCTGAGTCTCGGCCCAAAGCACAGACACAAGCAATAGAACAACTACCGCCAGCGAACGCATTAATAGCGGTGGCGATCCCCCTCAAAACCGGGACCGCGATTTTCTCGCTGAGGATAACCGTACTGAGACTCAGGACGCTCATAAAAAGGGTTGCGCTCGCGAGATTGATTTTTTGGGAATTCCCCCTCAAAGTGAGCATTTTCGTCCCGCTTTTTCACCGTGTTCTGACGGAAATTTTGTTTTTCCATTGAAGAACGACCTCGCAAATCAGAGAGAATCTGTTCACGGGCCTTACGTCTTTCGGCACGCATCTTCTGCCAGTCTTCACTTTCCTTCGCACCCAAATCTGGCGTTTCTTTCGAAATTTCAGCTCTTTCGGCGGGGGTCGGGACAGAAGACATCGGACGCATCGAAGACTCGGCACCGAAACTCAGCGCCGTAGCCATCATCAGTATCGAAATGAAAGTGTTCTTATTCATCATCTTACTTTCGCAATATCCGTGCCAACTATCCGTTTAGGCAAAACCCTTTCATAGGTCTGCCAAAATATAACAACTAGTTCTTGAAGTCTTCCTTATGCATTCCCAGACGTTCCATAATTTCGCGCAACACCTTGCGGTCAATTCCCAAAATGGATGCGGCCAGGGTAAGGTTTGCGTTACTATCCCGCAGGGCCCTGCCAATAACTTCACGATCCACCGCCTCGCGGGCCTCCTTCAGAGATCTGGGAGAATCCTTGACTTGAGCCTGCATGTCGTCCAATCCCAGGTCCTTAGGCTGCACCACGCCATGAACAGCCTGCACCAAGGCCTTCTGAATCTTGTTTTCCAGTTCGCGGACATTGCCCGGCCAGTAATAACTGAGCATGGCCTTTTCTGCATTACGGCTCAGACGGAACTTACCGCGGCCATATTCCGCACCATATCGGGTCAGAAATTCCTGTGCCAGCAGAACCACATCCTGTTCGCGGTCACGCAAGGCGGGCATCACCACAGGCATCACCTGGATTCTAAAATACAAGTCTTCCCTAAAGCGCTTTTCCTTGACGGCTGTTTCCAGGTCTACGTGGGTCGCACTGATCACGCGGACATTTACAGGAATTTCGCGATTGTCACCTACACGGGTAATATGCTTTTCCTGCAGAACGCGTAAAAGTTTAACCTGCATGTTCATAGGCAACTCGCCAATCTCATCCAGGAAAATCGTGCCGCCGTCAGCCTCTTCGAAGAAACCCTTGCGAGTTTCAATAGCTCCGGTAAAGGAACCCTTGGCATGTCCAAACAGCAAAGATTCCATCAAGTGCTCCGGAATGGCGCCGCAGTTCACTGCAATAAAGGGCTTGTCGCTGCGGGGGCTATGCTTATGGATATAGCGGGCAATGACCTCCTTCCCCGTACCCGTTTCGCCACGGACAATCACGGGCAACGGCAAAGTGGCCAATTTATCGGCCAGGGCAATCAGGTCCGACATGACCTTGCTGGAGTACACCACCCCGTCCTTGTGAACAACATTCTTCAAGACATCCAGCGATTCCTTATCGCGGAGCCTGTCAAACATGGCAAAGGCAAACTTTTCGCACACCGCCACAAAGGAGTCAAAAAGTTGACTGTCGTCTTCCGTAAAAGGTTCCTCGCGGGCGGCACGCTGCAAGTACAGATATCCCGCCTCGGATTCAGGCGTGCGGAACGGCGACACCATAATGCTGGTCAGCTGATTCTGCACAATGGACTTGGAAAGGTCAGCGTTTTCGTCATCCAGCTGGTTCCACACCACGGCCCGCTTTTCGGCCTTGGCCAGCCTTACGGCAGAAATAGAAATCGCCACCGATTCAGGGTTGCTCAGGTGGAGCGGCTTTTCGCCACCAATATCCAGCACAGCGGCATCGGCATGAAGGACCCCGCGGGCCACTTCAAGAATTTTCGGGAAAAGACTCTCGGGCTGCTCCTCATCTAAAAGAGTCTTCACCACATCCAACATTTTTTCCGTGGCAAGCATCGATTCAGATTTCATGAGCACCTCTATAAGCTATGGATTAACTTCCGAAGCAGGCAGATCCTTCAGTTCCAGATTCCTGGAATTTTCAAGAACCATGGAAGCCACATCATCGATATCTGGATTCCGGTCCCCCAAAACAAGGACAGCCACTACAATCAATAATATAAGTCCTAAGCCGCACAAAACCGAGAGTTTCACTGGGAATTTTTTTCCCACTCCCTGGGCAATATGATAGGGAAATGGGCAAAAATCCGAGGGTTCCGAAAAGGCCGGAACATTTTGTAGCATTTTTTCAACTCGTCCGGCAAGATTCTGCTTGTTCTTTAGGATCGCAATTTCACCACCGCATACCTTATAAAGGGCAATCTCAAGGACTTCGTCCAGTTCGTCAAAATCCTCAAAGCGTTCCTCCGGACTATTCCGCAAAAGTCCCGTCCAGATCGGTTCGAGAGCCGCCAGTTCTCCAGGAGAAAAAATCCCGGTTTCATAAAGTTTTTCGGTAGGTTTCAACTCAACAAATGGATCGAGACTGTCCAACTTTCCTGTCGTCTTCAAGACAACATCCGTCTCAACCAAGTCCCTTCCGCAGATCCAGTGGTACAGCAGCAAGCCAAGACTATACATGTCGGATCGGGCATCTGAGGTTCGACCGCGGAACCGTTCGGGCGCCGCATAGGCATACGCCCCAAGACCCACAAGCCCAAAGTCAATAAGGACAGTATCTCCAGTTGCAGTCAAAAGAACGTTAGACGGACTCAGGTCTCCATGATGGGAGCCTTTTTCGCTTAACGCAGACAAGGTTTTTGCCACCTGCCGCAGGGCCACTAGCGCCTCCGCCACAGGAATTACATCAAACTCCGCCGATGCCACCCCATCAATAAATTCATAGAGAACATAGGGCGTACCCTCCCGCTCTCCAAACTCCAGAATCCGGTAAAGACCGTCCACAGGACTGTTTGCAATCGAAGAAATCACGCTCCCGTCAAAGCGGGCATGGGACTTGTACCATTTCAGCACAAGGTTGCCGCGGCCCTCCACCGAAAGCCCATAGACGCAGGCCTCCCCGCCCTCATGAAGCAAGAAGCACCTGGTCGCCGAATCCAACAGGGACTTTTTAGGGAACCTCACCTCGGTCATAGTTCCCCAGACAAGACCATAGCCTTCAGAGAGTCTTCAGCCACCCGGGTCCAGCGCAGCAAATCCTCATGATTGGGAGCCTTCTCCAGCCCCATAGACCAGATATCCCAGGCCGATTCCACATCGCCCTCTTCCCAGTAGACATTGCCCAGGTTCACATAGGCCGAAATAAAATCCGGGTCGTGTGTCACGATATGGATAAAAATCTTCTTGGCCTGTTCCAAATCGTTCCCCCGTCCCCGATGGGAAAGTATCAGCCCCTTCAGATTGTAGCTGAAGTAGTTGACGCTATCCAGCTGAATCGACTGGTCCAACAACGGAAGCACATTGGCCCCCTCGTTTTGGGCCAAGGTCGCGCGGGCCAGGTAAAAAAGGCAGGTCGAATAGTTAGCGTTAATCCGTCCGCTGCTATCCACTCTAGAAAGGATCTTGAATTCACGGGCGGCTCGACTCCACAGGTCAAAAGACGGAAGCCGCAGACGTTCCCCATCTTCAGCAGTAGTATAATAAGATAGAGCCAGGCCATAACGGGCATCCCGATTAGCCGGATCTTCGTCAAGAGCCTTCGAAAAATTGGAAATGGCCCGTTCAAAGTCGCCGATACGCAGGGCCGCATTGCCGCGGGCGACATAATCGTCCACGCAGGCCGCCAGATACAAAGCGACCATGGCAAGAACTGCAGACACCCAACCTGCATTTTTATGAACACGCCCTAACATTATAGCTCTAAGATAATAAAAGCAAAGCCCCCCGCCATGGCGGGAGGCCTTTTAAGCTCGTTATAACTAAGAATTACTTAGCGATATCGTACTGAGCAACCAAGTCGCCTTCTGCATTGAGAGCGCGGACAACGTTTTCATCGCGCTGGAGCATGAGGTTAGCCTTTTCACCCTTAGCGGTGGTGATTTCAACAGACATGGTGCCGTCTGCGTTCTTCACAGCAGCAATTTCGTTGCCCTGAGCATCCTTTTCATAGTAGTTGTCGTCAGCAGCGAGGGGGTTGGAGCCAGTCCAGAATTCAACAGTGTTAAGAACGAGACCGTCAACCAGGCCGAGAGCGATACCGTAAACCGGGATAACCATCAGGAAGAAGTGGACGATGGAGTTGATCCACTTGTCACCGAGGGTGCCGTTCCACTGGTGAATCTTGTTGAAGCAAGCATTCTTGCCATAGCAACCGGTAAGAACGATCATGCCTGCGCAGAGAAGGGTAATGAGACCTTTTTTCATTGTATACTCCTTAGTAAAGAAATTGTCGGTTAGGTTCGACATAAGAAAATATAGGTAAAAAAAATAAGATTTTCGTCATCAGTCCGGTATTTTTTTTACACCTTGATTTGGCTCACGGAGAGGACCTCGAAGAACCGGCGAAAAAATCCATTTTTATGCACAAAGCGCCCATTTTATTATAAAAATAATATACTTTTAACATTGCGGGTGGTACACACCCCCCCCCGTTTTTGAGTGTTTGTCAAGGAGTTGGAATGTTCAATTATCTCAAAAAAACCGTTACAGCCACGATCATGGCAATGGTAACATCTACCGCAGTCTGGGCCGCTAATCAGCCCCTTACCGTGTGGATTATGCCGAACGGAGCCACCCCTCAGGAAAAACTTGAGCAACGACTTGAACAGTTCACCAAGAAAACCGGTATTCCCACAAAAGTTCAGGTTCTAGACTGGGGAGAAGCCTGGAACCGCATTTCACAGGCTCTGGCAACCGGTCAGGATGCCCCCGACGTACTTCAGTTGGGCACCACCTGGATTCCCTATTTTGCCTCCCGCAACGAAATCAAGCCCCTAAACGACTGGATTAACGAAGTAGACCCTAGCCGTTTCGTTTCTGTTAGCTGGAATACCACCCATATAGACGGTGATACCACCATCTATTCCGTGCCCTGGTTTATCGATATTCGCCCCATTCTCGCCAACAAGCGCATCCTCAAGGAGCACAACATTTCCAAGAACGACTTAGCCACTTACGATGGCTTTGTCAAGGCAATCCGTGAAGTCAATGCCGCCAAGGAAGTGCAGGACGACGGCGCCACCATCCGCGGCTACGCCTTCCCGGGCAAGAGCGACTGGAACATCCCCCACAACTTCGCCCCCTGGATCTGGAGCAACGGCGGATCGTTCATCGAAAAAGACAATAACGGCAAGTGGCACGCCAATATTCTCTCAAAGGAAACTCTCCACGGCATTTCCCTCTATCTGAACTTCATCTTGGACAGCCTGGTCCAAACCGAAGCCCTTCAGGCCAACACAGCCCAAATCGCCCAGCAGTTCAACAATAGCGAATTGGCCTTTATCATCAGCACTTCCGAAATCGTGATGCAGACCCGAATCCACGGCACCCAAGGCGGTCTATCCAACGCCCGCATCGGCACAGATAGCGTCATGGTGGTTCCTATCCCCAGAGGTTCCGCTGGTTCTGTCAGCTTCATCGGCGGAAGCAACCTGGCCATTCCCACCAAAAACGAACGTAAAGAGGCAAAGGCCCTGCTAAAGTTCCTGGTCGAAGACGAAAATCAGGACGCCTATACCAAGCAGATCGGCTTCCTGCCCACTTCCAAGAAAGTGCTTGAAAAGTGGTCCGAAGACGAAGACTACCGCGAACTGATAAACGCACTCGCAACCGGCAAAACTTACGTCGCCATCCCTGAATGGGGCGATCTGGAACAGTTATTTGTCGCCATGTTCAGTTCCGTCTGGGAACAGGTTGAAATTCCTTCCCTGTACTCCGAAGAAAAGCTGTACGATGTTTTCAAGCAGTACACCATCGAAATCGACAGAAAGCTTAACTACCCGTCCAACAATATCATGACCCAGGCCGAGTTCATGAATTTGTGGGGAAAACTGAACAAGAAAAAAGAAGATCCGTCCGCCACCGCAACCGCGGACACAAACACTGCAGAAAACAACATCGTCAACGACAATCTTAAAAAGGCACCCCTGGTATTTATCGTTATGATAGCCCTTGGTTTCGCCTTTAATTTCCGTAGAAAAACAAAGAGATAACTGAACTTATGAACGAGTCCCTGGCAACAAGGTTTTCCAGAAGTATCATCTTCAAGGTGATCCTGGTCCTGCTAGTTTCCATGACCATTGTGGTCACGGGAAGTACGTTCTTCATGAACGACAAACAGAACGACCTGATGCTAGAGTGGAACTTCAACAATAACGAAGCCCAGCTAGCCCAGATCATGAACACAGCCACAACCGAAATGCGACAGTTCGGTGACAGGCTTTCGCTCTTGACCAAGACGTCCGAATTGCAGGGCATGGAACCGACAACAGCGGCAAGCTTCCTTAAAAGCTACAGCGTTTCGTCCCTGTTTATCTCAGGAGAAACAGTTACAGTTTACGACCGCGAAGACAAGTTCGTATGCGACAACGCCATGGTCAGTTCCCCCACGGAATCCCCCTACCCCATTGAATTTTCCAGAATAACCCCCCACCGCCCCTACATTACCCCCTGGTTTAGAACGTCACAAGACGCCCCCCCCCAGAGGATCTTTGCAATCGGTATCGTTAACCGCGCTGCCGGTGACGGTAGCCTGGTAGCCACCTTCTCTCTGCGCCGCATCTGGAAGCACCTGGTAGAGTATAAGGTCGGCAAGAATGGTTTCGTTATGGCAGTCAATAGCCTAGGCGAAATTCTCTACCATCCGGACTTGAAACAATGGCTCACGGGAACCCACAAGATTGCAGAATTGGGACTAAATATTGACCCCAAAAATTTTGACACGAAGAGTGCAGAATACCACACCCTGGCCGATGGAGTCACTTATCTGACCAACTTCAGATATGATTCTGCCTACGACTTCGCCCTATTCTCCTTCCAGCCCAAGAGCGAAATTGACAACATGGTGACATCGTCTTCCGTGGGCAACTGGGTCATCCTGGTAGCTTCCATGTTCATCATTTTCTTCCTGGCCGCCTGGATGTTTGCCAAGATGGGCCTGCCTCTGAACAATCTGACCTACCATATCTACGAAATCGTCGAAGGCAAGGAAATGGAGCAGATTCATGTGGGTAACCGCAATGACGAAATCGGCATGCTGTCCAAAGCCTTTAACGTCATGATTTCAACAATCCAGCGACAAATCCGCGAATTGGAAGCCCATCGTAAGAGCTTGGAACAGGAAGTTTCCGAACGAACCAAGGAATTGAAAATCGCCAACAAGAAACTGGACCTGATTTCAAGAACAGACGAACTGACCGGACTCCCCAACCGCCGTGACATGAATGAGACTATAGCCAATGAAATCGAAAGGACCCTGCGCAGTCGAAAGCCATTCTGTTTCATCTTCGTGGACATTGACCATTTCAAGGTAATTAACGACACCTACGGCCACGCTTGCGGTGACGTCATCCTAAAATCCGTATCGCAGACTATCCGCGGACTATTACGCAAGTACGACGTCTTTGCCCGCTATGGTGGCGAAGAATTCCTGACCCTCCTGCCCGAAACAGATCTGGAAGGGGCAACCGCCGTTGCAGAACGCTTCCGCCGTCAAATCGAGATGATGACAGTCCATTACGCCGACTACACCATCAACATTACCATCACCCTGGGCGTCTCCCAGTTTGACCACCGTCTCGGAGCCGACCGTAGCATCCAGCTGGCCGATAAGGCTCTGTACCAGGGCAAGGAATCCGGCAGAAACAAGGTTGTGGTATGGCAACCCGAATGGACCACCGAGTCAGACTACGAAGCGGCAGCCATCGAAATGAATGAAATTTCAAAGAATGGCGTCCCGACCGTAGTTACCGATTTTGGGGAACGCGCTGCGGGAAATGGTCTGAACTTCACAGACGAAGATATTAATAAAGCTTAATAGTCCCGCAAACTTTATAGAAGACCTTGGCAAAAGCCAAGGCCTTTTTCATTTGAACGCTGATTAGAACTTTTCTAAACGCCCATAATCGCACCAGGCACAAAAAAAGAAAAACCACAACTTTCGTTGTGGTTTTTCTATCGGGATGACTGAATTCGAATCAGCGACCTCTTGAACCCCATTCAAGCGCTCTACCAGGCTGAGCTACATCCCGAGGTCTCAATTAAGAGTGAACCAAAGGTAGTTAATATTTGAAAATTTGCAAGGCAATACGCCGAAAAAAGTTCAAATTTTTACTTCCAGAAGCCAACAACCAGCACTTCGGGGGTGGCCTTGGGGTATTTTTTGCTCTTAAAGCCCACAAATTTGCGGATACTCTGCTGCTTTTGTTCCCAACCTTCACGACTCAGACCCTTGGTAGTCAAGGTAATCTTGAGAGCGGGAATCTTACCGCCTTCGGACACCTTGCCGTTTTCATCCACCTTAACCTTCACGTTCTTGGTCTTGATGGAGAAATCCTTGGCGGCTTCATCTGAAAGGGTCAGATCCGGGCGAGCCTTCTTGTCGGTCTCCCACACGTAGAAGGACCATTCACGCTTCTCGCCGGCGGTATAGTAACCAGCGTCAAACATCTTTTCGCTAAAGAAGAAAGGAGCCTTAACGGTACCTTCCATAGCGGCAGTATAGGGTTTGCCATCGGTGCCCACCAGCACGACGGTGGGGCTAATAGGGCCTTCCATTTCAGAGAAGTCCATGTCGAATTCTACAACCACCGGTCCCTTATTGGCAATGGATGCCGGGAACTTGAAATTGGAGCAGCCATTCCCCTGGCACATTACATTTTCTAGTTTGATTTCCTTGCCGGAGACATTAGCCCCCTTCAAGACAAAATGCTTGACGTCGCCCTGGTTCACTTCACCGATAGGGTAAACGGCCGGGGTAAAGACAACAGGATCAATAGCAAATGCAGCGGTAGCAAGGGCCGAAGCAAAAATGGATGCGCCGATAATTGCGCGGGTATTAAAAAATTTCTTCATGGCATGAATATACAAACTTTTTACGTCTTGGTGTAAATAACCACAAAGCTTTTGTCTTTTACAATATCCTTGACCTGGTGATTCTCAAAATCCACCTGTTGACGGATGAAACGGCAGCAAACCTTTCCCACAAAACCTCGGGGATTTCCGAACTGGAAGGCTATATAATCTATGAATTTAGACATAAACCAAGCAGCTTTTGATGGATGCAAAAATAGTTTTTTATTTTTGATAGCTGATATGAATCCGAATCCAAACAATATTCATCCCATCGCCGGATACGATAAAGAAATCTACGTAAAACCCTCCATCAAAAATCCAAACATCATCGTTGGAGATTTTACTTATATAGCTGATTCTGAATTCGAAAGTCATGTCACCCATTTTTACCCCTGGAGCAAAGATAAGCTGATTATCGAAAAATTCTGCCAGATTGCAGCGGGTGTTGAGTTTGTCATGAACGACGCCAATCATCAAATGAACTCCGTGTCCACATACCCCTTCTACACTCTTGAAGGGTGGGACATGGCTCCGCCAAAGACAGAGGACATGCCCTTCAAGGGGAATACAGTCATCGGCAACGACGTTTGGATTGGTCAGAATGCGACAATCCTCCCGGGAACACAAATTGGGGATGGCGCAATCATCGGAGCTTGCAGTGTTGTTTCAGGAATCGTAGACCCCTACACCATTGTCGCAGGGAACCCAGCAAAACCCATCCGCAAACGTTTTGACGACGAACTCATCAACCTGATGCTAGAATGGAAATGGTGGGACAAATCCATTGAAGAAATCAATAGTTTGATACCCATTCTTACCAACAACAATCTCGGAATCGTCAAAGAAAAAATCAAAGAGCTTTTGAAATGACTAACAGCGAAGAACTGAAAGAATTATTGGCCCGCAAGGAACTGTTCATTTTCGACTTGGACGGCACCATGTTCAATTCATTGGGGGACTTGGCTCCCGCGGTGAATTACGCTTTGAAGCAGTTCGGCATTCAGGAAATTTCAATGGAAAATGTTCGCAGTTGCATCGGAAACGGATCTAGGAATTTGATTAAGAGGTCCGTCGCCTCGGGCATCATGTTCGGCGCAGGCAAAACCGCCGGCGAACCCATTGCAGGTAAGAGCAGCGCCGAACATTTGGACGTTCGCGACAAGGAAGCGGTAAATGCGATTTTAGAAGGCGCAGGTTTTGACGAAGCTAAAATCGATGAAGTGCTGAAAGTTTACTCCGCTTATTACTGGGATCACTGTACCATCGATACGGAACCCTACGAAGGTGTGCTTGAATTTATAGACTGGATTTGTAGCAGCGAAAGTCGCGGCGAAGGTAAGAAAATCGCCGCCATGCTAACCAACAAGCCTGTGGCACCTGCAAAGAAAATCCTGGAAAAGTTTGGATTGATTGGGAACGGGGATTCCGTGCAGGGGGACGCCGCGGACAAAATTGTCACTTACCTCTGCGGAGACACCACACCGGAACGCAAGCCCGGCCCCGGCGGCATTTACGCGATTTTGGAGAAGTTGGGCGTCGCCCCGGAAAAAGCCATAATGATCGGGGACGACACTCCCGATGTAATGGCCGCCAAGAACGCCGGCATCGACAGCATTATTTGCCTGGAAGGTTTCGGCCGTCCCGAAAATCTTTTGCCCCTGGAGCCCCGCTATACCATTAGGCACATCAAGGACTTGCTGAAGCTGGTATAATAGGACGCTCAGCCCTATTTATCCGACGATTCCGAAAATTCAAACGGAACGGTCACAGAGGTGATTCCGTCGGATTTTTCAAATTTCCAACGACTTACAGCCATCTTTATTTCTGCGTCAAAATCGTCATAACCAGTGGTTGATGATTTTACGACAGCATTGGTTATCGAGCCGTCAGGAGCAATGGTCAGCTGCAACACCAAGCGGCCTTCAAATCCAGGCTTCTTTTTTAAGAACTTATTGTAGATATGGCGAAGACCTTGTGTTCGTGGACATACAATTTTAGATAGTTGCTCACCAGAAAGAGATCCCTCAAATTTAAGATCCCGTTCAGTCAATTTCTTCACTAGCCCTTTCGCTTTTGATTCGCCAATCGGTGTATGACAACCATAAAGACAATCCCCAACAACAGGCATCGTTCCGTAGAGAACGGTAGTTCCCTGGACAACAATACTTTCTTGTTTTGGAAGATACTTGGAATCCTTGATTTCTTTTTTCAGCAAGGAGCTAGAAGAAATGTCCCTTGCAGGCTCCTCCTTTACAGATTCTCTCTTCTCAGCATTGTCGCAACCTGCCCACAGGGCGGCTGCAGTCATAAGGGCAAAACGGCCTAAGCATTTGTAGAAGAAACGGGCCATGTCCATAATATAAGAAAGCTCGGACGACGAGAGCCGCGGTCTACCGCAAAAAGGTTTTTACAAGGGCTTCCACTTCCTTACGATCCAGCGGGATGCCATCACATTCCATGGTCAGAATCAGATTCTTGCCAGGGATAAAATCGTTCTTGCTGTAGGTGCGCAATTTCATCACCGTTTTCATCGAGTAGTCCGAATCATCCATACGTCCTAAATGCTCCCACAAAAACTCCTGACGAGTCCGGAGATTCACGCAGGTGAAATCGGGATAGACCGGAATCAGCTTGCCGCCCGCGGCCTTCATTTGCTGAGGGAGCTCGTACTTGTAAGGAATGTTGTTTTTCGCCAGGATGTCTGCAATAATCATCTCAGACTTGGAGCGGACTCGTTCCCCGCGGCTGGTGAGAAATTCAGGTTCCCCTTCACGAAATGATTTGCACTTGTATGATTGGGCAAGCCAGCGGGCCGCATAATCCTCATCGGATAGCGTTACCGGAGAGATATAACCGCGACGCAATTCTCCGCGGGATCCGAATAATTCCCGCACCATAGAAGGATTATACTTCTTTATGAAATTATCTATCAGTTTTAGCTGGTATTGCAGTTCCGCTAAAACCGTCTGATCGTATTCCTTCTGAATAAGCGCCTTGATGAATTTTTGCTCCGAAACGGGAATGTACTTACCGGCAGGTTTTGCTGAACTTGTCACATGATAGCAGTGAATGTTCCCGCCACGACGAATCAGTTTGATTCGCCCCGCTGGCGCCTTACTTAAAGAGCGCATCTTTTCTTCTATAATAAAGAGCAGTTCTTCTGCACGTTTCTGGACTGACGCCAGAATTGTATCTGGCGGTAAAAGTTCCAAAGTCTTCATAAATACCTTTGGTTATGGGCCATATACAAAATAGTGCGCACTCACGCACAGAACGAATTTACAAAAATCGCCTTGTAAAAACAGCTTTTTCACGGTTGCAAAATGAGTTTTCGATGATTTTTGGACTCCAAATAGTCAGTTAGTAGGCAAATGGAGCCCATAAAATTACTTTGTCTATAGTAGATTTTGTGTTATGGGTATTTATATAGACTCCAAATAAACAATATTGGTCATATTGGAGTCCAATGTCCGGCCTACAGTTTACTCAACCGCCCCATTTTCAACTAATTTATTCAAAATCATGGACTCCAAATCACCACTTTCCCTCCCAATGGAGCCCATTTTTCGGGAAAACACCTCATCCTCCGCAGAAAAGTCCCTCGCAAGCACCCCGCGCAGCAGCCCACACACTGAATTTTTCTATCTTACCCGCCGTTAAAACCATAAGCAGACTGCAATCCTCATGAAGAAATATTACTTGGCCACTTACGGCTGCCAGATGAACGAATATGACTCGGCCCTCATTGCCCAGAAACTGGACATGGAAGGCTGTATGGAAACCGGCGACATTACCGAAGCCGATTTCATTATCGTCAACACCTGCTCCGTACGCGAAAAGGCAGAGGACACCGCATTCGCCAACATCAGCAAGTACCGCAAGCTGAAGAAAGCTAACCCGGACTTGAAGGTGGTGGTTTGCGGTTGCATGGCCAAGAACCGCGGTCCGGAAATTCTCAAGCGACTGAAGGTGGTGAACTACGTCGTAGGTCCGGACCAGTACAAGAATATTCCCGAGTTGCTGCTGGCAGGCCCCGATAGCCCGCTGCACAAGACTCACCACCGCATGTTCCTGGACGAAGACATCACCCAGAACTACGTCGGCGATTACGCCAAGGTGAAGCACGATTTTAGCACCTTCGTTACCATCCAGCGTGGATGCAACAAGCGCTGCAGCTACTGCATTGTACCCTACCTCCGCGGCCCCGAAAAGTACCGCGACATGGATGACGTCTTGACAGAAGTTCAGAAGGCCGCAGACAAGGGCATTACGGAAGTCATGCTTTTGGGCCAGACGGTAAACGCCTACAAGAACGGCGACAACAATTTTGCAGACCTGCTTACCCGCGTGTCCGAGATTGGCGGCATCCAGCGAATCCGCTTTACCAGCCCCCATCCTCGTCACTACACCAACGAGCTCATCGATGTTCTGCTGAACAACCCCAAGGTTTGCCATTACGCCCACATTCCTATCCAGAGCGGTAGCGACGCCATGTTAAAGAAGATGCGCCGCCAGCACAACATGGAACAGTACATGAGCGTTATCGAGCAGCTCCGCAGCAAGGACCCGCTGTACGGTATTTCCACCGACGTGATCTGCGGCTTCGTTGGCGAAACCGACACCGACTTCGAAGACACCATGAAAGCCTTTGAAGCCTGCCAGTTCGACAACGCCTTCATGTTCATCTACAGTCCGCGAAAGGGTACCGAATCCTACAAGGAAACGGAAACTCTGACCGCCGAAGAAAAATTGGCACGTCACACCCGCCTGGTAGCCTTGCAGAATGAGATTACCGCCAAGCGTAACCAGCTCATGATCGGCCGCACCGAAACCCTCCTTGTGGAAGGCAGTTCCAGCCGCGACGAAAATGAACTGATGGGCAAGACCGACAACTTCAAGAAGGTCATCTTCAAGCCCACCCGCATCGTGAAGCCCGGCGACTACGTGAAGGTGAAAATTGACGACATGAAGGGCTGGACCCTTCGCGGCACCTTGTTGGACGATTAAGATTTTATTGGACTAAAAAAGGCATCAGGATGAATTACATTAGCAAGCATTTAACCCTAGCAGCAATTCTTTTATCCGCAATTAGCGTTAGCGCACAGGACGCAGCAACAGCCCTGGCAAACGCACAGAAGTCCTATGTTTCCGGCAACTGGAAAGAAGCGGCAAGCGCCTACGAAAAGGCATGCCCCATGCAGCCCAAGGAAAAGCAGGCAGAATGCCTTTTGTGGAACATCCTCGCCCTTTCTCAAACCGGCGATGCAGCCTCTTTCAAGAAGGCAGGCAAGCGCCTTGATAGTCTGGTCCAGAAGGTTAGCCCCCAGGAATCCCTGTACGCGGACCTGATGATGACCAGCGCCCAGTTCCGCCTTTACCTGGGCAAGTACGAGTTGGCCGCCCAGGACCTGATCCACGCCATCGAGACATCCAAGCCCCACCACAACGTGGTACTCCAGAAGGTTTGTACCGCAGTAAAGGCAAAGAGCAGCAACGAAGACTTGAAGGAACGTTGCGAACTGCTGAAGAATCCTGATTCCCTGGCCGCCATGCAGAAGGCAAAGACTGAAGCCGCCGAAGCACCCGCACAGGCACAACCCGCCACAACAGCACCTGCCGTTCCAGCACAGGCTGCAGCACCTGCCCCGACGCAAGCCACCGCCCCTGTACAAGCTGCGGCTCCTGCACAGCCGACCACCCAGCCTGCGGCGCAACCCGCTCCGGCAACTCAGACTGCAGAAGTAAAACCCGCGGCAGAAAGTCCGAAGCCTGCAGAA
This sequence comes from Fibrobacter sp. HC4, assembly GCF_023373925.1. Classification (NCBI taxonomy): domain Bacteria; kingdom Pseudomonadati; phylum Fibrobacterota; class Fibrobacteria; order Fibrobacterales; family Fibrobacteraceae; genus Fibrobacter; species Fibrobacter sp. HC4. Next base: position 98,841 of record NZ_JALCZV010000001.1, read on the forward strand.
GCTCCTAAACCCGCAGTGGAAGCAACCAAGCCCGCAGCACCTGTTGCCGCCCAGCCGGCACCTGCAGTTCAAGCAAGCGCTCCGGCTGTAGCCCCCGCAGCAACTCCAACACCCGCTGCAGCCCCGGCAGCCGACAAGCCTTCCGAAGAATACTGGATCCTCCAGTTGGGCGCCTACAGCGTAAAGGCCTATGCGGACTTGATGGTGAACAACCTGAAAAAGCAGAAAATTGCCTGCACTATCGTGGAGCAGCCCCGCGGCGAAAAGATCCTGTACCTGGTGCATACAGGTCACTTTGCGACAAAGGAAGCGGCCATTGACTTCGCCGCAGACAAACTGGTAAAGCAGAAAATCGAGTACCAGCCCCTTTTGAGAAAATAATTTTACATAAAATCGCGGTTTTTTAGCTTTTCTGCCTCCCAAAAAAAGAAAAGTGTTCTATATTTGTTATACCCCTAGCCGGGGTGGTGAAATTGGTAGACGCGCCGGACTCAAAATCCGGTACTCGCGAGAGTGTGAGGGTTCGATTCCCTCCCCCGGCATTAAATTCGAGTGAATGGGCTAAGAAAGGATTGGAAAATGTCAAAATTGTGTAAAATTGCAAGTATGCTGCTTCTCTGCGGAGGACTTGTTTTTGCACAGTCCGACGACGAAGAATCCTACTCTTATGGCTCCGATGACACCGAAGAAGTCGGTGAAGCAACCGCATCCAGCGATGAATGGGCTGGTTTTAATTACGAAGAAATTGGTCTCACCCAGTGGGAATTCCAGCAGGCTAAGAAAGAAGGCCTGTCTCGCGATAAGCTGACCCACCTGGTTGAAACTGGCGTTCGCCCCTCAGAATACCTCCAGAAGCCGTGGGAAAAGCTGGGCGTTTCCGAAGAAGAATGGCTGAACCAGCGTACTGGTGGCATGGAAGATGCAGATATCGACCGTTCCTACCGCAATCACTCTGGCGATCAGCAGTATGCTTACCTCTCCCTCCTGCTCCCGTCCCTGTACCAGTGGAAGACCGATCAGTCTATGAAGGCCATCTGGATGGACGCTCTCGAAGTAGTTGGCATTGGTGTTACCGTTTATCTTGCAGCTGATGGCGCTTCTGACTGGTGGTATGGCTTGCTGGCTGTCGCCGGCGCACACATCTGGTCTTTCGCAGACGCATTCTTCAGCACTCAATGGGAAAACAATCCCGACGCAAACCGTTTCAGCTATGGAATCCTCCCCACTCCGGATCAGGGTGTTGTAGGTTTCTTCGGCGTAAAGTTCTAAGCGCTTAAAATGCAGCTAGAATTACTCAAAAGCAAAATTCATCGCGCAACAGTTACCGATGCCAACCTCAATTACGAAGGTTCCATCACTATTGCCCGCGACTTGATGGATGCTGCAGGAATCCTCCCTTTCGAAAAAGTCGGCGTTCTTGACGTGAACAACGGTTCCCGTCTGGATACTTATGTCATTGAAGGCCCCGCCAAGTCTGGCGTGATTTGCCTGAACGGCGCCGCCGCCCGACTGGTTCAGCCAGGCGACCTGGTGATTATCGTCGCCTACGCCACCATGAGCCCTGAAGAAGCAAAGAGCTGGACTCCCACCGTGGTTCACGTGAACGAAAAGAACGAAATCGTCCAGAAGTAATTTCTTTCTTTTTACCATATGACTGTGAGCACTCGCCTTGGCGGGTGCTTTTCTGCTTATATAAAAACCAAGATAAAAACCAAGCCTCCCCTCCAAGCTTTTCTATATTCTGGATGTGGGTATCCTAACCGCCATTGTCGCGAGCCAGCTCGCCTTATCGTCCGCAGCAAGTTCGCCAGTGGAGGTTTCCAGGGATACCATCGTGGACACCGTCTATGTGGAAGAATTGCCCGTGGAGGCCTCACGAAGCGGCATCCCCTGGAATCGGGAACGTTTCGACCGTGACCGTCTGCTCCGCCATTCCTCGCTGGATCCGGCCCTGTCTGTGGGCTACAGCTACTCCGTCAGCTTCGTGGGCGGCAGCTTCGGCAGTTTCGCCCAGCAGACCTACATGGCCCACCTGGCATACGAATTCACCCCGGATCTGCACCTTTACGCCGACCTTGGCCTTTGGATGCCGCTATACAGCAATTTGCGTTTCGGGATGCCCATCGCCAAGGAAGATTTGCGTCAGGGAAAGGTGGATTTCATCCTTCCCGACGTGGCCCTGGAGTATAAACCCAGCGAAAATACCCGCGTCCGCCTGATGCTGGTAAACGAAAACGATGCAGTTAAGGCTTATGGGCCTCACAGATACTACGACGGTCCCTGCTCCCCCTGGAGAAATTCTATTTTTTGTCACTGATGCGATTATCACTGGCAAGAATACCTTTTTGTCTCATTGCGTGTTTGGCAATTTTCGGGTGCAAGGAAGAAGTTGAAGCCCCGAAAGTTCAGGAAGTCCGCTCTTACAAGGGCGACGTAGAAGTCCTGAACAGCTGTGGTATGCAGGGTGCTGCTGCCTCCATGAGAAATTACCTGAGACAGAATGGTTTTGACGTGGTCAGTTCCCGCAATGACCGGTTGCAGAATTACGACGAGACGATCATCGTGCTGCGAAATCCGGAATGGGAAGGTGCGCAGGCATTGGCCAGGGCGCTCAAGACCGACAACGTGCTGGTTGTGGCAAGTAAGCGAGCCGTGGTAGACGCAGCGGTATATATCGGAAAAGACTTTAAACAAATCATCGAACCCGAAGAGGGAAATACAAAATGACAACAAGAAATGACCTGCCGGAATCCATCCAGCTGGGAGCAAGCATTCTTTTTGAACTGCGCGCCCAGAACGTGCAACTTATCGACCTTCGCGGCATCAAGGACGTAACCGACTTTTTCCTGGTTGCTACTTGCGAAAGCGAAGCCCAGATGCAGGCTATCCTCAATGAACTCCACAAGGAATTCAAGGCCAACAAGCTTTCATCCCTTGGTGTGGAATACAAGGAAGGTGTTCGCTGGGCCGTATTCGACGCAGGCCTGGACCTGATGGTACACCTGTTCGAAGAAGAAAAGCGCGCCGAAATTTCTTTGGACCGTCTGTATGCCGACGGCAAGATTGAAGAACTGAATGAAGCCGACTTCGTTCGCGAAGCCACCAAGAAGTCTGGAGACGACAATGAACTCGTTTGAGCAAGAAATTGCAAACGCCCTGGCAGCCACCGGCGCATTCGAAGCCGACGCCGCCCTGAAGCTTATCTCTGTGCCGCCTGATACCACCCACGGCAACTTCACCCTTCCCTGTTTCTCGCTGGCAAAGACCATGCGCAAGGCTCCGAAGATTATCGCCGAAGAATTGGCTGGTCAGGTAAAGCTGCCCGCCGGCCTTTCCAAGGTGGAAGCCGTGAACGGTTACCTGAACTTCTTTATCGACCGCAACTTCCTGGCAAAGTCCACTCTCGAAGCTATCGCCGAAAAGGGTCTCGCCTACGGCCACCAGGAATCCAACGGCAAGGTCGTGTGCATTGACTTCAGCTCCCCCAACATCGGTAAGGAACTGGCTTTCCACCACCTCCGTTCCACCATGATCGGTAACTCCCTGAGCCGTATTTACAAGGCCGCCGGTTACAAGGTCGAACGAATCAACCACCTGGGCGACTGGGGTACCGCATTCGGCAAGCTGATCGTGATGTACCTCCGCGAAAATCGTCCCACCGACCAGGCCACCCTGGATTCCCTGACAGTCAAGGAATTGAACATCCTTTATGCTGCCTTCTCCAAGGCATGCAAGGAAGAGCCGGGTCTCGAAGACGAAGCACGCGCCGCATTTACCAAGCTGGAACAGGGCGATGAATTCTACCGCACCCTGTGGTCTGCCTTTAAGGCCGCAACCCTGAAGGAACTGATGCGCATCTACGACATGATGGGCGTCGGCTTTGACCATTACACTGGCGAATCCTTCTTCGAAGACAAGATTCCCGCGATCCTCGACGAACTCCGCGAAAAGAACCTGATGATCAAGAGCCAGGATCTGGACGTGGTGATGCTGGACGAATTCGACCTGAATCCCTGCCTGATCCGCAAGAGCGACGGTTCTACCTTGTACGCAACCCGCGACTTGGCCGCAGCCGACTACCGCATGAAGGAATACAACTTCGACAAGTGCCTCTATGTGGTCGACCTGGGCCAGGCCCTGCACTTCAAGCAGGTATTCCATGTTCTTAAGAAGATGGGCCGCGAATGGTACACCAATATGTACCACATTCCCTTTGGCGTGATCCTCCAGCTGGTGGACGGCAAGTGGGAAAAGGGTAAGACTCGTACAGGTACCGCAAGCCTTTTGCGTGACGTCATTGAAGCCGCACAGAAGAAGATTCTTGAATTCATCGACGCCAAGAATCCGGAACTGGAAAACAAGGAACTGATTGCCCGCCAGATCGGTATTTCCGCACTGACCTTCAACGACCTGAAGAACAGCCGCGTGAAGGACGTCCGTTTTGATTGGGATGCCGTCATGAGCTTTGAAGGCGACACTGGTCCTTATGTCCAGAACGCACACGTCCGTCTCTGCAGCATCATGCGCAAGGCCGGCTACACCGTTCCCGTTTCCGACGTGAACTACGACCAGCTGGCAGACGATGCCGCCTATAGCTTGATCAACCTTCTTTCCAAGAAGGCCGACAAGATTCTCGGCGCTGTCGCCGCTGACGAACCCAGCGTTCTCGCCCAGTATGCATTGGAAATCGCAGAAGCCGCACACAAGTTCATCCACGAAGACCGAGTTCTCGGCAGCGCCGAAGAAAAGTCCCGTCTGTTCCTGGTGCAGTCCACCCAGATCGTCCTGGAAAACGTCCTGGACCTCCTGGGCCTCTTCCCGATTCGCTCCATGTAATACAGAAGCCGCAGCCAAAACCTGCGGCACCTTCAACAAAAAAGAACCGCGATCAAAACCGCGGTTCTTTTTTTATTCGCAACAACGGCTCATCGCTCGTTGTTCAAAACTCAATACTAGTTTCCGTTGATGCAGCGGACAGAGTAGGCGTTGGTCTTGCTGGGAACCAGCTGACGGACCATCTGGTCACTCATGCGGCCCATAGCCCAAATCCAGATGGTTTCGTTACGACCATTCTGAGCAGACCAGAAACCGGCGTATTCACCCATGTCTTCGTAACGAACGGTAGACTTACCAATCATCTTACGGTAACCGGAAGAGAATACGGAGAAGCCATATTCATCGGTACCGCCACCGCCCTGCCAGCCAGTGGTAGCTTTCATCTTCTTGGCAAAAGCTTCGCACTTGTCAACACCATCATAGCAGTGGGTAAGGCCAGTAATCATGTCCTGCCATTCGCGGTCACGGGGCAGATGCCAGCCCTCGGGGCAAGCCTTACGAGCGCCTTCCAGATCGTAGAGGCGGCCACCACGCATGCAGTAGGATTCCTTATCTTCGTAGCACCAGGAATGACCATCTACGTTGAAGTTCACGTTCTGGGCAAACCATTCACGGCCTTCCACCTTAATGGTACGATAAACCTGACCATCGCGGGGGTCGGTAAACATACCAGAAACTTCGCGGAGGGAAGCACGCTTTTCCTGTTCGGCCAGGCGGAATTCAGCCACCTTTTCGCGGCGGTACTTTTCGCGGCCTTCCAGTTCCTTCTTCCAGGCTTCCTGGGCAGCTTCGTTGGTAAACTTGATGCGAAGATCGGACACGGCAAACAGCTCATTGCCGCAAGCCAGATCCACACCGGCAATATTGATAATCTGTTCTACTTCAGACTTTTCCTTACCTTTGCCAGTTACAAAAGTACGAGGCTTGTTGAAATAGGAAATCCAGGCTTCCTTGGTTTCGCCGCAGACTTCATAGAAATTTTCTTTTTCAATTTTATCTGCAACGACAGTCAGATTACCGGCTACAGAGAATGCGAACGGACCTTCTTCAACCTTGAAGGACACCGGCTGCACAGCCTTGTAATGGGTGTACTTGCCAAAGCGGATATCGCCTTCGATTTTTGCAGAAGTGTAATCACCTTCGTTTTCTGCGTTGTAAATAGCGTCCCAAGTCTTGGGAGGAATTGCAAAAGAGCAGACTGCAGCCATGCCAAATGCCATAAAGACAGCGCTCTTGATCATGCGATTGAAATTCATTGTTCCTTCTTTTCCAAAAGAGATTTGTGATATAATTATAGCATTTTTCGGTACACTTTCAAACCATCTTTTTATAAACTAAAATCAACAAGGACCCAAAATAAACAACGGCCTAAAAGGGCCTGTTTTTTGTAAACAAAACAATAAAGTCAACAGGGATTTTTTAACTTTTTATCCATGGCTATCACACGTTACATTTTACAAATTCATTGCCCTGACCAAAAGGGCCTTATTGCCGGCACCACGCAAGTTCTTGCCAAGGCCGGTGCAAACATCATCGATCTCCAGCAGCATACCGCCAAGGACATCGAAACGTTCTTCCTCCGTGCAGTTTTCGAAGCAGATTCAGAAAATATTGAAGAAGTCCGCAAGCATCTGGAAACCTTGGAAGGTCACCTCCAGCTGAACTGGAAACTTTTCGACACCACCAAGGTGGAACGCGTCGCTATTTTCGTTTCCAAGACAGACCACTGCCTTTACGACCTGCTCCTGAAGCACCGCGACGGTGATCTCCCCTGCGAATTCAGCTGTATCGTAGGCAACCACACTGACTTGGCAGCTGTAGGCGGCTCCTTCGGCGTGCCTTTCTACTATGTTCCGTCTAATCCCGACAAGAACATTCCGGAAAACCGTTTCCGCGAAATTATCGAAGAAACCAAGACCGACACCGTGGTGCTCGCCCGCTACATGCAGATTCTTTCTGCCGCCTTTACCGAAGAATTCAAGTACCGCATCATCAACATCCACCACGGCTTCCTGCCCGCATTCAAGGGTGCCAAGCCCTACCATCAGGCATGGAACAAGGGTGTGAAGATTATCGGTGCCACCGCCCACTTCGCAACCGAAGACCTGGACCAGGGCCCCATTATCGCCCAGGACATCCAGCGCGTGCCCGAAACCGCCAGCATCAATGAACTGGTGGAACTGGGTAAGGATATCGAAAAGCGCACCCTGTCCCAGGCCCTGAAGCTCTGGCTGGAACATCGCGTATTCGTTTATAACGGCCGTACCTTTATTCTCTAAGGAGGAATTATGTCCGAAGAACAGAACAATCAGGAAGTTGAAAATCAGGAAGCCGAAATCCAGGCCGCAACTGCTCCCGTGGAACCGGTTGCCGAACCTGTTGCAGAACCGACTTACGACCCCTCCATGACACAACCTCAGGTCATCGTCCAGAGGGAACGCGGATTTTCCCACTATGTGGGTTTCGCCCTGTTGTGCGTCCTGTGCATCCTCTTCTACTTCGCACCGGGCATCGCCCTCACCTATGTCATCAACATGATTCCCGGCGTAAGCCTGGGCGCCATGGCCGCATGGGTTTTCAGCGCCGTGCTGAGCGTTGTAGTCTGGTTGATCTTCAAGCTTAAGATTAAGGGTTTCAAGAAATCCTTCTACGTTTATATCGGAGTCTGCGTGCTGGTGGTAGCCATCCTGATTGCCGCAGAAATCCTGACCGAACAGACTGGCGTCTTTGCAAATATCGCCGCCATGCTGACCGGGGCAAACGCATAGAACCCAAATTTTGTATATCCATAAAAAACAGCGAGTTTTAAAATGACAAAGACTGATGCATTCGTCCATTTTCTGGTAGAATCCGGCGCCCTCAAGTTCGGCGACTTCGTAACCAAGAGCGGCCGTAACACCCCGTATTTCATCAACACTGGAGAATTCCGTACCGGCGCATCCCTTTCCAAGCTGGCAGAATTCTACGCCGCCGCTTTCGTCGAACATTTTGACGGCAAGGCAACCAACCTCTATGGTCCCGCCTACAAGGGCATCCCCCTGTGCGCAGCTACCGCCATGAAACTTTCCGACGTGTACGCCAAGAACCTGACCTTCACCTACAACCGTAAGGAAGTGAAGGACCACGGTGAAGGCGGCTCCCTGGTAGGCTACAAGTATGCTGAAAAGACCAACGTGGTCATCATCGAAGACGTGATTACCGCAGGTACCTCCGTTAACGAAACCCTCCAGATCCTCAAGAACATCGAAAACGCCAACGTGATCGGCCTCCTGATTTCTGTGGACCGCAAGGAAAAGTTGGACAACGGCAAGTCTGCCCTGCAGACCGTTCAGGAAGAATACGGAATTGAAGCTCACTCCATCGTGAACATCAACGACATCATCGCCTTCCTGGAAAAGGAAGAAAACCGCAAGGCCATCAACGCTCCGGAAGGCATCCTGGAAAAGGTTTACGCCTACCGTGAACAGTGGGGCGCTGTTTAGGATAAAGGTTAAAGAATGAAGGTTAAAGGAGAAAGATTTTCTTTACACTTTAACCTTTACACTTTAACCTTTACGCTTTACGCTAATATCGCTATGAGAAATGTTCTTGTTCTGATGATAGCTATTTTGGTTTGCACTCTTGTAGGGTGCAGCCAAAGTTATCATTGGACCAAGTCTCATCCCGCATACCATAAGGCCCCCTACGGGGAACTGGCCGTTGCCGGCGTACAGGACGCATTTGTCCTGACACGCACCAGCTGGTTTGCCAAGCGACTTGACTTTGGAGACAGCACCCAGATCAAGTCAACGGAATTCTGCGCCCAGATTATGCTGGACGAACTTCGCGGCGGATATAGCAAGCTGAATGTCCTTTCGGAAAAAGTCCTCGCCGGCTTCCCCGAAGAAAGTCAGAAACTGGACGACCGCATTTTCATGAAGGGCAAACTTCCTGAACAGGGAGTCGTCGTCAAGGACAGCGCAGGCAAAGTGCCGCCCGAGATTTTAATGATTCATGAAGTTATCGTCGGAACCGACCTGAAGCGGGAAGACTACTTTGATTACGCCCTGATCCACAATGAAAGTCAGGAAAAATCCGTAGTCCAGAATATCAGCGCCATCGTATCCTACACTTTATGGGACAATCTGAAGCAACGTCCGCTGTTTAGCGCCGTCGATGAAATTCAGCATCCCATTGTCAAGTTCAGTTTGCAGGACCTGGAGCTTCTTGTCCGAGCCTCCGTGCGACAGATTCGCAGCAACCTTTATACGGGAGTGAATAAATGAAGTCCTTCCGTTCTTTAATCGGTTTGCTGTTATTCGTCTTCATAACCATCGCCAATGCAGGCAACGTCTACTTCGATTCCAAGTGGACCCTCTGGCAGAATGCAGACATTCTTATCTGGAACATCGATAAGGAACTTCCCATCGACCCCAAGGAGTTCTGCCTTTCCCTCCGCAGAACCAACATGGGCATCGGCGAACCCAAATGCCGTACCCTAGGCGAATGGGAACGAGACTCTATCGCGGTCCGTTACGGAAGCTGGCTCAGCGCCAACATCGAGCCGGGTCTAACGTCGGGCCACCTCAAGGCACGACACCCTTCCATGAGTGCAAAGATTCAGTCTGTCGAAGACAAGATCGTCATGTTCATTTCGGACAAGGGTAGCGAGCTCCTGATTGCCATTTTTGACGAGACCTCTTCTGAACCAAGATCTGCGGGAACAGTACCAAAGAAAGCCGACAAGATCGCCCTTGGCGACGACATTGCAGGCACCTTTTTCGACCGCAATACAACCCGCAGGCTCAGCAAGGAAGAACGGGCCAAGAAGCTAACCGAACCCGATGACTTCTACAAGGAAGTTCCCGATTTCAGAGCATGGGCCGGTATTTCAGCCGGTTACGCCCAGGCCCAAATTCCCTTTACTCCGGACAGCTGGTACAACAGCCACACAAGAAGTCGCATTCACAATTACCGCACCACCAAGGATTCCGTTTCTCTGTGGAATTTCATTGACGACTCCACACCATTATTTACTTTGTACGCAGGCGGAACTTGGTACGGCTTTATCGGCGGCGAAATATTCTATCGTTATTCCAAACACGCCGCAAAAACAGATGATAGGGATACCATATATAACGAGTTGGACCACTGGGACTTTACGCAACACGAAGTCGGTCTAAACGTCATGTTTTCTAAATCCTTCGATCCTTTCAAATGGCTCGACATTCACAGTTTTGCCTTCCTGGGTTTCCAATACAGTTTCTACTCCGAAGATATCGCGGTCAAGAATACGGTCAGCAAGCCTTCTAGATCTTACGAATCCCGAGTCAAGTTTGAAGACGCCTATAAGGGAGCCCTACTAGGTTTTGGCGGGCAATTCGTATTCCTCGACCATTATGGATTTAGTGTCCGTACAGGAATTTCTAGCCGCGGACGCGATGTCTACACAGACCCCTCTCCCGAGGCTGCGGCGGAGCCCACAACAGTTGGCGCATCCACTGTAGACTGGTTCATCAGCTTCGGTATTGAATACCACTGGAACAAAATTTTCTAACTTTGCGCTCATTATGAGCGAAGAAGTAAAAGAAGAAAACGTTTCCAAGGAAACAAAAGTCAATCCGTTTTTGACTCCGATTAATATTATTGAGCCCGAGCACAAGCTCCCCGACTATACTTTTGACATGCTGCCGGCCGAACAGAAGGCCATTCTCGCAAGCCACGGTTGGACCGACCTGATGCCCGTCCAGCGTAAGACCATGCCCTATATGCTGGCCGCCCGCGATATGCTGGTGCAGTCCAAGACAGGTTCCGGCAAGACCGGCGCATACGTGCTGCCCCTTTTGCAGGTCATCGTTCGTGACCACCTGTTTCCCCAGGCATTGATTCTGGTGCCCACCCGCGAATTGGCAATTCAGGTGCAGGACGAAGTTCAGAAACTTTCTGCAGGGACAGGCATCAAGTCTGTGGCCATCTTCGGTGGCGTTTCTTACGAACCCCAGCTGAAGGCTCTTAAGGAAGGCGTGCATATTATCGTAGCCACACCGGGCCGTCTGATGGACCATGTGCAGCGCGGTAACGTAGACTTTTTGGACATCCGCGACTTGGTTCTGGACGAAGCCGACGAAATGCTTTCCATGGGTTTCTACCCCGACATGCAGAAGATCCGCAAGTATCTTCCCAAGCAGTTGGCCTGTACCATGTTCAGTGCCACCATTCCCCAGACCGTCAAGAGCCTGGCCCGCGAATTCCAGCGACCCTCCGCAGAGTTCCTTTCTCTGTCTTATGACAAGGTTATCGCAAACAATCTTGAACACCGCTGGTATTCCTGCGACGTAATGGATAAGGATTCCATGACCATCAAGGTTCTGGAATATGAGAACCCCGAAAGTTGCATGATTTTCTGCAACAAAAAATGCGACGTCAGCTATCTGGAACAGGTTCTTTCCGGTTACGGTTTTAACGTTGGCGCGTTGTCTGGCGACGTTAGCCAGTCTCTCCGCGAAAAGACCCTAAACGCCTTCCGCGAAAAGAAATTGCGCATCTTGATTTGTACAGACGTTGCCGCCCGCGGTATTGACGTGGACCATGTTACCCACGTAATCGTTTACGATCATCCCGATGATCACGAAGTGTACGTACACCGTAGTGGACGTACCGCCCGTGCAGGCCGTAGCGGTGTCTGCATTTCCCTGATTACCCCGGTGGAAGAAATTGAAATCAAGAAGACTGCAGCAGACTTCGGTATCAATTTCATCAAGCAGGAACCTCTGACCAACGAAGCCATCGCCAAGAAGGTTGGCGAACGCACCCTCAAGCAACTGCAAGAGGTTAGCAAGCACTTCGGTGGACAGAAGGCCAAGGAACGCATCAGCCACTTCATCCCCCTGGCCAAGGAACTGGCTAACGGAACCCAGGATCAGCAGATGCTCCTAGCCTACCTGCTGGACCGGTATGTTTGGAAAAAATAGGTCTTGGGCTATGAGGTATGAGGTCGGCTCCTAAAGGAGCCTCTGAGGTATATCCAAAAACTCTACCACATAGTTCCTTAAAATCTCACCTCAAAGCGAGCAACGCGAGCGACCTCATACCTCAAAGCGCGAAGCGCGAGCTCACACCTCAAAATGGCTAAGATTAAAGTAAAGAACGCAAGAGAAATTGAACTGATCCGCGACGCAGGCGCTCTGGCAGCAGAAACCCTGATTCGCGCAGGCGAAATGTGCAAGCCCGGTGTCTGCACCCTGGAAATCGATGAATTCATCGGTGATTACACCCGTCAGCACAAGGGCATTTCCGCCTGTAAGGGTTACCACGGTTACCCCCGCTATGCCTGCATCAGTATCAATGAAGTTATCTGCCACGGCATCCCCGACGCCAAGACAATCCTTAAGGAAGGCGACATCGTAAACATCGACATCACCACCATCCTCCAAGGTTATCACGGCGACACTTCCGCCATGTTTACCGTAGGCAAGGTCAGCAAGCTAGCACAGGAACTGGTGGACACCGCCAAGTTCGCCATGGAAGAAGGCATCCGCGTTGCAGGCGAACAGGGTGCCCGCTGGAACGACATCGGTTACGCCATCAATGACATTGCCGACGAACACGGTTTCAGCGTGGTTCAAGACTACTGCGGTCATGGTATCGGCCGTGGTTTCCACGAAGAGCCCTTGGTGTTCCACTTCCGCAACAACGAACTGACCAGTTTCATTGAACCCGGCAACGTGTTCACCGTCGAGCCCATGCTGAACGCAGGCAAGCCCGGCACCAAGACTCTGTCTGACGGTTGGACTGCAGTGACCCGCGATGGCACCCTCAGCGCCCAGTGGGAACACACCGTGGTCAAGACCAAGGACGGCATCGAAATTCTGACCCTCCCCCGCTAATCGAAAAGGTGTGAGGCGCGAGGTATGAGGACGGAGCCTTCGGCTCCTTTCAGCTAGATAATCGCGACAAAGGCGCCTAACTTTAGCTCACAGCTCATTACTCATCGCTCACAACTATTCACTGTTCACTATTCACTCTTCACAACAATGTCTCTGCTCAGTAATCTCCGCGACAAAGCTGTGGTAGCCTTCGTCAAGAATCACGAACTAGTCAAGAAGTTCGGTGATGTCCAGTCCGTGTCTATAGATTCAGACAAAGGAACTGCAGACGTTTCCGTGTTGCTCCATGGAGAAATCTTCCCAATCAAGTTCCGCGGTTACTATTACTTTGATGATACCGATAAAGGTACCGACATCGTGATCCGCAAGATTACCAGCGAACGACAGTGGATTGATGAAGCCCTGGAATACTGGCTGGGCGATAAGACTCTGCGCTATACACTTCCTGGATTAGCCGGAGGCCTGGCCAAGGTATTGTTCTAGTCCATCAATAAATAGATCCGAAAACGAGACATTCAAAAAAATCTCCGCCCCAGTGAGGCGGAGATTTTTCAGTTTAAGCTATTATTTCTTTTTTGCGGTTTTTGGTTTCGCAGCAGCCGATTTCTTTGCTGTTACCTTTTTCGCTGTCCCCTTCTTTTCTGCAGGTTTCTTGGCAGCAGGCTTCGCACCTTTTTCCCATTCTTCAAGGAAAATCGGCTTTTCTAAGGCCCCGAATATAATCCCAAGGAATTTCATCCCCTTAACATCGGGACAATTACTAAAGCTTTTCTCAATATCAAGATCTGCCAAAAGTCGAATCGGTTTACCGGAAGCATTACGCACATCCGTAGCGCTAGCTCACGAACCCACAACAGCTGCAAAGGCCGATTGTGATCGTTGTGTGCCAAATACCGTTTGGCTAAATCCGGAGTCATGTCTACAAGGGTCCTATCAATCATTCTTTTAGATATATCGTACAAAACGAAAATTCTTAAAGGGAACTCTCACAAACGTGAGAATCATCACTTCACGAGCAATCTTTCCACTTCGCTGTCAAACCGCCATTAGATTACTTTCCAGAATTCCGATAATCGTAGAACGAAACGAAAACCTCCACAAAATAAGACACTGATGTTTGCGCATTTCATGAACGATCCTCAAATTCTATTGTATATTTCAAGGGCACTCACATTTTTTTTGCACCAGAAGGATTCAAGAGGACTCTATGGAAATAAACGACAAGACCGCCGACATGCTTAAGGATAAATTTTCCAAGCTTCTTTTCGAACTGATTACCGAGATTCCCGAATCCCTCTATGTCGAAACAGCCGACCCCGGCGAAAAAGTGAAGAAACTGACCCAGCAGGCAGCCATCAAGGCAGCAGCCGTCAGTGCCACACTTTCTATCCCCGCTGGCTTTACCGGAGTCCTGACCTCCATCCCCGACATTGCCTCCGTCTGGCGTATACAGGCCCAGCTGGTCTCCGACATTGCCGCTACTTATGGCAAGGTAGCCCTCCTCAGCCGCGAAGCCATGGTCTGGTGCCTCTTCCGCCACAGCGCCGCCTCCCTCCTCCGCGACCTGGCAGTCCGCACCGGCAGTCGCATTATCGTGCAAAAGCTTTCCCTCAGCGCTCTGGAAAAGATCCTCCAGAAAATCGGTCTGAAAGTTTCTACCAAGATGCTTGGTCGAGTGGCCCTCCGAGCCATCCCAGCCATCGGCGCCATCGGCAATGGAGCCTACACCTTCTACGACACCAACGAGGTGGGAAAAACGGCTGCGGCCTACTTCAAGGCCCTTTCGGACCAGGATCCGGAAGTTCAGGATGCAGAACCTGCCGAGCCCCAAGATTAATATATAGGGTTAGCAGGTCGGTCCCGCAAACCTATAAAAAACCTTTTATTTTTAAAAATTTCAAGAAATCCGGGTCAAAAAGGCCTGGATTTCGCTGTTTAATGGTCCCAAAAATACCCCGCCCTTGACCCCACCCCCTTTTTTTTCTATCTTTGCGCGCAACTCAAATAACATCAACTCCATTTGTGGAATAAAAAATGAAAAACATTGCAACTCACAGAAACATTGGTATTTCTGCCCACATCGACTCCGGTAAGACCACTCTTACCGAACGTATCCTCTACTACACCAAGCGTATTCACGCTATCCACGAAGTTCGTGGTAAGGACGGCGTCGGTGCCACGATGGACTCCATGGAACTCGAACGCGAACGCGGCATTACCATTCAGTCTGCTGCTACCTTCGCAAGCTGGACTCACACCAAGTCTGGCGAAGCTGACACCATCAACATCATCGATACCCCGGGGCACGTGGACTTCACTATCGAAGTTGAACGTTCTCTCCGTGTGCTTGACGGTGCTATCCTCGTTCTTACCGGCGTGGAAGGCGTTCAGTCTCAGTCTATTACCGTTGACCGCCAGATGCGCCGCTATCATGTGCCCCGCGTTGTGTTTGTCAACAAGTGCGACCGTTCCGGTGCAAATCCGCTCCGCGTTGCAGTTATGCTCAAGGAAAAGCTGAACCACAAGCCCTGCGTTATGCAGATTCCTATCGGTCTCGAAGACCAACTGAAGGGTGTGGTCGACCTGGTTGAAATGAAGGCCTACTACTTCGAAGGCGCCAACGGCGACGACATGATCGAAAAGGAAATTCCGGCTGAACTGGTTGACCAGGCTCAGGAATACCGTGAAAAGCTCGTTGACTGCTGCGCAGACTACAACGACGAAATCATGAAAAAGGCTATGGAAGGCATGTATGGCGTTGATGAAATCGACAAGGATCTCATCAAGAAGACCATCCGCGAAGCTACCATTTCTCTCGAAATCACTCCGGTGTTCATGGGTTCCGCTCACAAGAACATTGGTATCCAGAAGCTCCTCGACGGTGTTGTGGACTACCTCCCGAACCCGACCGAAGTTGAAAACAAGGCTCTGGACATCGACAACAACGAAGCAGAAGTTGTCCTGAAGTCCGAAGATGCTGAACCGCTGGTTTGCTACGCATTCAAGCTGGTCAACGACCGCTATGGTCAGCTGACCTACATCCGCGTTTACCAGGGTACCATCAAGAAGGGCGACATGATCACCAACATGGCAACCACCAAGAAGGTTTCCGTTGGCCGTCTCGTTCGTATGCACGCTGATGAAATGGTGGATATCACCGAAGCTGGTGCAGGCGACATCGTTGCTCTGTTCGGTATTGACTGCGCATCCGGTACTACCTTTACCGATGGCAAGAACCACTACAACATGACCTCCATGCACGTTCCTAACCCGGTTATCGAACTGGTGATCGAAGCTAAGAACCGTGACGACCTGGACAACATGTCTAAGGCTCTGAACCGCTTCACCAAGGAAGACCCCACCTTCCAGGTTGAAGTTAACAAGGAATCTGGCGAAACCATCATCAAGGGTATGGGCGAACTTCATCTTGACGTTTACATCGAACGTATGCGTCGTGAATACAAGGTTGACGTCCAGACTGGTGCTCCGCAGGTTGCATACCGCGAAACCATCACTCGTTCTTCCAAGTTCGACTACACTCATAAGAAGCAGACCGGTGGTAGCGGTCAGTACGCTAAGGTTGTCGGCGAAATGCGTCCGATGGCTGTCGAAGGCGACTCCGAAAAGGTTTACAACTTCGTTAACTCCGTCGTTGGCGGCCGTATTCCTAAGGAATACATCCCGTCCTGCGATAAGGGTTTCCAGAGCTGCATGGAAGCAGGTTCCTTGATCGGCTTCCCGGTTGTGGGTATCGAAATGGACGTTCAGGATGGTGCATTCCACCCGGTTGACTCCTCTGATATGGCCTTCCAGGTTGCTGCTCGTATGGCTTTCCGCGAAGCTTTCGCTAAGGCCGGCGCTCAGATCCTCGAACCGATCATGAAGGTCGAAATCCAGACCCCGACCGAATTCCAGGGTTCCGTTGTTGGTAACGTTTCTCAGCGTCGTGGTACCATCGCTGGTACTAACGAAGAACTGGGCATGACCACCATCACCGCTGAAGTTCCGCTGTCCGAAATGTTCGGCTACGCAACTGACCTGCGTTCTATGACCCAGGGTAAGGCAGAATTCACCATGGAATTCTGCAAGTACTCTCCGGTTCCCAAGAACATCCAGGAAGAACTCATCAAGAAGTACGGCGACAAGGCTGGCGCACGCGCTTAACGAGACCGTTCGGGCCCATTCAGAATGCAAGTTCTGGCAGGCCCTCACTCTCGCTGAAAAGACCTCGGTTAATACCGAGTTTTTTTTTGCTCACGGCCCCAAACGTTTAATTGAGTTCAACTCAGAATTAGAAGAAGTCCCGCGGGAAACCGCGGGACTTTTTCACATGTACACAACACAAGGAAGGGTGTTTTACCGACACCCTCCCATAAATACACAAGAGCCCCGCGGGACAAGCCCGCGGGACTCAGTGGAATTAGAAGAGAACAAGTGTGCTTCCTATCTATTCCTACCCGTATGGTTCGATCCGGCATCCCTTCTCTAGAACCAGAAATAGATTGGAAGCACGATAATAATATACCTCGCAAAACGGTTAGCGGAAACTTTTTCTGCTAAACCCCTATTCCCAAAAAGAACGTTCCAATTTGTATTAAATCGGCGGCCTAGGGCTGCACCTTTGTGGCCTTCTTGGCAGCGCGCCAGAATTCCTGCAGACGTTCAGGAGTTTCCTCCTTCATTTCCTTGCCTTCGTCGCGAGCCATCTGTTCCACGATACGGAAGCGCTTTTCGAACTTGGTGTTGGCCCGTTCCAGTGCCAGGGCCGCATTGAAGCCGCAATGGCGGGCCACGTTCACCAGGCTGAACAAGATATCGCCGAACTCATCTTCCATGCGGTCGATGTTGTTGCATTCCGCAGAGGAGGCTTGCATTTCGGCACGGAATTCGCTAAATTCCTCCACAGCTTTGTTGAATACAGGTTCTGCCTCGACCCAATCAAATCCGACCTTAGCGGCACGCCGCTGGATTTCCTGGGCACGGGCCAGCGTGGGCATGCTCTTGCTTACTTTATCCATAGCGGACTTGCCGACCATGTCCTGATTGTTCTTTTCCGCAGCCTTGATGCGTTCCCATCTACGGGTCACCTCGGAGGCATCATCCACCTTGGCATCGCCAAACACATGAGGATGACGTCGGACCATTTTTTCGCAGATTCCCTGCACAACGTCGTCGATACAGAAATCGCCATTGTCCTTCGCGACCTGTGAATGGAATACCACCTGGAAGAGCACATCTCCCAGTTCCTCGGCCATGTGAACCTTGTCGTTGGCCTGGGCTGCGTCGATATATTCGTGGGATTCTTCCACCAAGTAGGGGAGCAGGGACTGGTGCGTCTGCTTACGGTCCCAGGGGCAGCCATTTTCCGAGCGGAGGGTGGCCATGATATTCACAAGATCTTGAAAGGAATACTTCATATGGGTAAAAATAGAAAAGCCGAAGAGTACGTCAGCCAGGAATTAGAACCGAAACTGTTTCCGCTACTGCTGGGCGAATCGTCTTTGAGGCCAAAGCGTCTATTCTACAAGGGCGCACTGCCAGAAAAAGACTCCATTGGAATTGCCATGGTAGGCACCCGACGTCCAGGCAGTTCCGCCCCAGAACTTTGCCGCAGGCTGGTACATTCCCTGAAAGGCACCAAGGCGGTCATCGTCTCGGGGCTTGCTCAAGGCATCGACAGCTACTGCCACGAAGCCGCCCTGGAGGCGGGCCTCCCCACCATCGCCGTCATCGCCCAGGGAATCGACGCAAGAATCCCCGGAGAACGCGCCGACCTGGCCCGCCGCATCCTGGAATCCGGAGGCGCTATCCTTAGCGAGTACGCCGGCGACCAGGCCTCCCTGAAGGGCATGTTTCCGGCCCGTAACCGCATCATCAGCGGTCTTAGCCGCGCTACGGTACTGGTACAGAGCAAGAGCAAGGGCGGGGCCCTGATCACGGCGGATTACTGCCTTGGCGAGGGCAAGTTGCTATTAGCCGTGCCGGGAGATTTTGACAGCGAAGTGGCCTGCGGCCCCAATCTTTATTTGGACTGCGGGAAGGCAAAGCCAATTTTTTTACCGGAAAGTCTGAGAGTGCAGGCAGGAATTCCCTTGACCGCCCATAGCCAGGAAGCTCCCTCTTTGCAGAATCTCGCCCACACCGGCTGCCAGCTTTCCCAGGAGGCCACCATGATTTTTACAAAGTTCAACGGATTCCGCAAGACTTTTTCGGAAATTCAAGCGGATTGTAACTTTAAGACTGGCAACATT
This sequence comes from Fibrobacter sp. HC4, assembly GCF_023373925.1. Taxonomy (NCBI): domain Bacteria; kingdom Pseudomonadati; phylum Fibrobacterota; class Fibrobacteria; order Fibrobacterales; family Fibrobacteraceae; genus Fibrobacter; species Fibrobacter sp. HC4. The sequence goes on from NZ_JALCZV010000001.1 coordinate 117,793, forward strand.
TTAGCTATATTAACGGAACTTGAGATTGCAGGATTGGTCCAGACGAAGGACAATATGCAGTTCTACTTTAATGGGAGCCTTTAGTTTTGAGCTTGAAGAAGCACTTAGTCATTCTCGCACTGTTTATCTTCGCCATCATCGTAGTGGCCCAGATGATGTTCGGAAAGAACAGCATCAGACAGCAGCGTAGAATCAACCGCGAGATCGCCAGCTACCAGCATCAGATTGATTCGCTGCAGATGGTGATCGACAAGCGCAAAGTGCAGATTCAGCAACTGAAGACCGACTCCCTCTACAAGGAAGGGCTTCTCCGCACACGCTATGGCATGAGCCGCAAGGGTGAAGTCGTCTTCCAGCTAGTTGAATAATTTTAAGCCATCTTACTTGCATCAGTAGAGCTGACGTGCTCCACCTTGCCGGCGAAGTAGCTATAGGCCGCAGGCACCACAAAGAGCGTCATGAAGGTCGCAAAGGTGAGACCGCCCGCAATGGCAATACCCATTGCGATACGGCTAGGCGTGCCCGTGAGGATCAGGGGCACTGCGCCCAATACCGTAGAAAGGCTCGTCATAAGGATCGGGCGGAAGCGGCGGGTCGCCGCCTGCCTAGCCGCCTCAAGCTTTGTACATCCGGTAGCCGCCGCAATCTGATTTGCAAATTCCACAATCAGGATGCCGTTCTTGGTCACAAGGGCAATCAACAGAATCAAGGCAATCTCACTGAAGATATTCAAGGTCTGACCTGTCAGGTAGAGGCAAGCCAACGCACCGGCCAAAGCCAGGGGCACCGTAAAGAAAATCACCAGGGGAGCGCGGAAACTTTCAAACTGACCCGCCAGCACCAGGAACACCAGCGCCAGAGCCAGCAAGAACACGATATACAATCCCGAAGAACTTTCCTCGAATTCCTTGGAAGCACCGCTAAGGGTCGTGCTCACGTTGGGGTATTCCTTCAGTACATCCTTAGCGATTCTGCGCATTTCTTCAACGCCATCGCCGATGGTCATCCCGGGAACAAGCCCTGCCTGAATGGTCGCAGAACTGAATCGGTTGTAACGGGGCAACGACGGAGATGCAGAACGTTCCTTATAAGTGATGAAGTTATCCAGGCTAACGGCCTCCCCCTTGCGGTTCTTCACCGTCAACAGAGAAAGATTCTGGGGAGAGCTGCGGTACTGATAACCCACGGCACCAATCACGTCGTACTGGCGGCCTTCACGATAATATTCACCATAGCTCTTTTCGCTGATAGAAAGCTGAATGGCCTGGGCTATATCATTTACGGATACCCCTTCCTCGTCAGCCTTGTCTCGCAGGATTTCAATATGTAATTCAGGCTTGGTAAATTTCAGGTTGGTGTTCACCACGCTGAATATGGGGCTCTTGCTAGCCGCTTCCATGAACTTGGGAACCAAGGTACGCAAAGTTTCGATGGACCCCGCCTGCAACACGAACTGCACCGGCAGACCACCTCGCTGGGTACTGATGCTCTGAGGTTCAAACACCATCACGCGCAAGTCCGGGTATTCGTTACCCAGAATCTGGATGGCATGGGCAATTTCGCTCTGGGGGCGACGAGCCGTCTTGTCGTCATTCAAGGACAAACGAATTCTGGAGTTACCGGCATTCCAGGCGCCAGCCTGCACTTCCTTATATTCACCGCTATCCAGAATGGTCATGACCTCATCCACAAACGCATCGGCCATGCGCTTGGTACGGGTAAGGGTCACACCTTCGGGCATATTCACGTTCACCATGACAGAGCCCGAATCTTCTGTGGGAGCCATTTCAGAGCTCATGTTGTTGAAGCAGAAATAAGCCGCAAACAGGAGCCCGGCTACCACCGGGAACAACAAGAAACGCAATCTAAGGAAGCCACCCAGAAGCACGGCATAAATTTTATTCAGACCTTCAAAGAACGGTTCCGTTATCTTGTAGAACGATCCCTTCTTCTGATGACGCAAGAACTTCGAACAAAGCATGGGAGAAAGCGTCAAGGCGCAAGTGGTAGAAAGGAAGACCGTCCCGATCATCACCGCCACAAATTCGCGGAATAGAAGACCCGTGGTACCGCCCAGGGCAAGCACCGGAATGAACACTGCCATCAAGACCACAGACGTTGCAATCACGGCAAAGAAGATTTCATTTGTTCCCGCCACGGCAGCCTGCTTAGGTGTCATGCCCTTTTCAATCTTGTCGTAAATGTTTTCCACAATCACGATAGCATCATCCACCACAAGGCCAATGGCAAGCACCATGGCCAGAAGCGTCAGAACGTTAATGCTAAAGCCGCAAAGGTACAGCACAAAGAAACTTCCAATCACAGCCACCGGCACCACCACCATGGGGATAATCGTCGTACGGCCTTCACGCAGGAATGCAAAGATAATGGCAATCACCAGAAGGAACGCCACAAAGATGGTCTCCACCACTTCCTTGATGGAAGCGCGGATATTAATGGAAGTGTCGCGGCCATAAAGCATCTCGACACCCTCAGGCAATTCCCGGCGGAGTTCTTCCACACGCTTGTAGAATTCGTCAGCGATGTTCACATGGTTACTGCCAGGCTGAGCCACCAGAGCGCAGGTCACCGTGTTCTTGCCGTTACGTCTAAATCCCTTACGGGTATCCAGCGGTTCGTAATGGATGTTAGCAACGTCGGACACGCGAATTACAGTGCCATCGGCCGCAGTTTTTACCGCAATGTTTGCAAAAGCTTCCGGGTCAGAAATTCGGCCCAGAGTACGAATAGAAAGGGTTGTTTCGGAACCTTCGATAGAGCCTGCGGGAAGTTCCAGGTTGCCCTTGGAAAGGGCGGCACTCATTTCGCTTCCGGTAACGCCCATGGCCTGCATACGGATGGGGTCAATCCACAGACGCACTGTAGGCTGCTTTTCACCCCAGATAACCACTTCGGAAACACCGTTAATGGTCTGCAGACGTTCCTTCACATGATTGCGTGCGATTTCAGAAACGTCCATGGCGTCCAGCTTATCGCTGACCAAGCTGATCATCAAGATGGGGTCGGAATCGGAGTCGCTCTTGTTCACCGTCGGTTCGTCCACATCGTCAGGCAATTTACGGCGGACACGGCTTACGCGGTCACGGATATCGTTGGCGGCATCCTCCAGATCCATGCCCGTTTCAAACTCCACACTGATATAAGAAAAGCCATCGGAGCTGGTAGAGGTCAGGGCCTTAATACCCGGGGCACTGTTAATGGATGATTCCAGGACTTCGGTAACTTCGGCTTCCACCACGGCAGCGTTTGCGCCAGGATAAGAAGTTCTAACCTGAATAATGGGATAGTCTACGTTCGGGTATTCACGAATACCCAACTCACTCATACCGAAGGCGCCAAGCAAGATGATGACCAAGGCCATCACCGTCATTAGGACAGGTCTACGAACAGATAGATTTGCAACACTCATTTTTCTTTCGTCTCTCGTCTAATCCACTTCGTAATCGGTGTTGTTACGGATTTCTCGGATACGAACAGAACTTCCCTGACGGATGCTAATCAAGCCCGAAGTAATAACGGTATCGCCTTCATTCAGCCCAGAAATTACATCAACTGCAATGGGAGTGCGAAGGCCCGTCTCCACACGGCGCATAGAAGCCTTGCCATCCTGCACCACAAAGATATAGGCGCCATCCTTGTCCAGCGTAAGAGCTTCGGCGGGAACGGGAATTGTCTGGGTTCGGCCAGACTGCAATTCAACGCTAACCTTGGCATAACCGCCAGCAATCAATTCGCCCTTGGAATTATCCACGGTCACCATAATCTGGCGGGTACGGCTGCTTTCCGAAATCGTGGCGTCAAGGGCTGTCACCTTCCCCACTTTCTGGATGGCCCGTTCTTCGTCAATCAAGGTAATGGGATTGCCCACCTTCAAGGTAGTCGCATATCGTTGCGGCAAGGCGAACTTGGCCTTCAATTTCGTCACTTCACTTAAAGTCGCAATGGAAGTGCCCGTGGTCACCCAGGCGCCCACAGAAACATTCACAAAACCGAGTTTACCGCTAAAGGGGGCACGGACTTCAGTCTTTGCAATCTGAGCCTTTATCAATTCGACGCTGGCCTCGGCAGACTTGAGGGAGGCTTCAGCAGCTTCCATATCCGTCGTCGTCGCGGCGTTCTTTTCGACCAAGCCCTTGGTACGTTCCATTTTCTGCTGAGCCAGATGCAGACTGGATTCAGCCTGCTTCAACTGAGCCTTCAATTCGGAATCATCAATCTTGGCAAGGAGCGAACCCTTCTGTACAGAAGCGCCATCCTTTGCGTAAAGATTCACCAGACGACCGTTGGCGGCAGCGGACAACTCCACACGGTTCAAAGCTTCCAAGGTAGCCATTGTCTGGAAAGATCCACTGGGCTTGTGGAATTCTGCAATATAACCTTCAACGGCGAAAGTCTTGTTGCCGCGACCACCAGGGCCACCGGGCCCCTTACCACCGGGCGCACCACTCTTGGCCGCAGCCTTGGAATCAGGAGCCTTGAAAGCAGGCACCTTTGCACCAGGAGCTTCATCGCTACACCCCACTAACAGCAACGAAATGAACGTCGCAATTAGAATCGCAAACTTTATGGGGAATGCCTTTAAAAAATTAGAAGTACCTGCATGCATTTGTTCAATCCTATAATGTTGTTTAGGTGCTCCGCGGTCTCAAACAGCTGCCTAAATCCGCCTAAAATTTAACGTTCATCAACAAGCCGCTTCCATCTTCATAGAACTCGGGAACAAACTCAATCCGTTCCGAGAAGGCCTTAGAAGAAGTACGTCGATAAACACGGATCGTGTTCAGCATAGAAACCACACGATTCAAGACCAACGCACCAACACTAGCCTGGAAAACGATGCGGCTCACACGATAATGGCGCAAGCGACTTTTATATTCATCAATGTGTTCCGAAGTTTCGGGATTGTCGGAGCTACCCCAGTCCCACTGGATTTCAGCCGACAGGTCTTCATCGATTTTCTTGCCAGCACGAATCATGGCCTGATTGTAATCTTCATCCATATCAGGTGAAGAGTTCTGACCGTCAACACCGCCACGGCTACGATAATCGCCCACGGTATTCAGCATATCGACGTTCTTGCTGGAAGTATTAAGCCCTGCGTGACGAACCGCATATCCGTGAGCGGATGTCACATAGCGTTCACCAATAAAATAGGATCCAATGGCAGTCACCCACAGGGCAACGTCGGTCCACACGAAAGGCCGCACAAAGTCCTGCTCGCCCAGGTACAGTTCGCCCATACCCGGAAGGAGTGCCGAAGCACCCATGGCTTTCCACCAGCTCTTGTCGCTATTCTTAGAAACATTGTCATCAACAGAGATGACCACCTGCGAAAAAGCGACCGCGGCGGCAAGAAGTAGAACTTGAAGGACCTTTCCAAAAGTCTTCATTAGAATCCCCAGCTAGCCATTACATTTACGCCAACAGATTCACCAAGAACTACACCACCGTCAAAGTGGAGACGGTCATACCAGGAAAGATCTTCCTGATACAGAGCCTTGTTATGAGCGTGGGCCGTAAAGGCTGCATCAACGGCAGACACAATGTGGTTCAGGATGATGCCGCCAAAGAACCAGGCCTGCATATCGGCATAGTCGTTAGCCTTGTTGCGCATGCTGCGGTAGGTGTCCTGATTGGAGGATGTACCTAGGGCCACAACTTCGGAACCATTAGTTTCAAGATCAAGGCTTGCAGCAACAGCTTCGTCCTTCACGTCGTCCCAGCCCAGCACGTAAGAGCCATCGGACACATGCTGGTACACAGCAGATTCATCGTAGAAGCCGTTCTTCTTGCGATCATCACCCAGCGACTTAGGATTGTTGACAAAACGATTTCTATAGTCAGTATCCTTGTAGTAGACGTAAGAATCGTTGTAGCAACCTTCCCTATTCGCATCACCAAAAATGGCTTCGCAGAAGGACTCACGAGAACCGAGGTAACGGGAACGGAATTCAGCCCCATTCTCAGAAACATCCTTATACAGTTTACGCATCTTCGTTTCGTAGGTACCAATGGAGAAATGGTCGTTGGCAAAGTTCTTGTATCTGTTTACCTGTCGATCATACTTGTACACGGAATAGTAATACCAGCTACCCCAGAGAGCGGCTTCGAGAGCTAGATAAACACCACCGCGGACCTTGGTAAAGGTGGATCCGCCCACATACAGCTGACCGGCGCCCGGCACCACCAGAGACATGAACATGGCCTTGCGGGGGCTCTTGTACTTACCCTTCATATCGTCGAGGCCATTCACCTTGGAAACCTTGACGGGGCCAAGAATGTCGCGACGGCTCATGGAGCTGGAAGAGGGAATTGCTGTAGAACTGGCGCTGGCTGCCTGAATAGAATCGTTATAAGCCTGGATGCTATCGTTCCTAGCCTTTTCGACAGCGGCAATGCTATCGGCAGTCATTTGAGCAAGAGCGATAGAATCGCTGATATACTGCAGGGAATCACTGATGCGCTGCATTTCGCGGGCGTAAAGTTCGTTGCGGTCTACACCTTCGTAGGGGTCCTGCGAAGCAGCGGAGGAATCGGACGCAGCCCTAGCCTTTTCTGCTTCGGCAGCGGCTCCTTCTGCCGTTGAGCGCATGATGTTAGCCGCCTTTTCTGCAGCAGCTCTTTTTGCAGCCTGTTCAGCAGCCAATTCTTCTTCGGTCTTTACGGGAGCGGCAGCAGCCGCCTGGGCAGCAGCCAATTCTTCTTCGGTCTTTACGGGAGCGGCAGCAGCCGCCTGGGCAGCAGCGGCGCTATCAGCGGCGGCCTTGTCTGCAGCCTTCTCGGCGGCGGCCTTTTCTTCGGCAGCTTGCTTTTCGGCGGCTACGCGTTCCGCCTCGGCTTTTTCTTCGGCAGCGGCCTTCTCGGCGGCGACTTTTTCTTCGGCGGCTTTCTTATCCGCCTCGGCCTTCTTGGCAGCCTCTACAGAATCAGCGGCGGCCTTATCGGCCACAGCGGCTTCTTCCTCAAATTCAGCAAATAAATCACGGGGCTGTGCAAAAGATTGAACAGCCAACAAACTGGCCGCACAGGCCATAATCTTAACAAAAGACATCAACGAAATCTTGCGCATGCCCCAAAAATAGAAAACTCACCCACCATAAACCAAACCTCAGGCGGCCGCAACGGCCTATAAATACGTTTTTCCGCAAAAATTCAGAAAAAAGGCAGTGGAAAAGCCGAAAACAGCCGTCCCGCCACCGCCTTTTCGTTAGTTTGCCTACAATAAAACACCTTTTTAGGGGGAGAGTGTTCATAACAAATCGCAAAATCAGGCTTTTACGGAGGCCAAAAGCCAAAAAAGTACTTCCAAAACCGTCTAATTTTCATACAACATAATAAAAAGGCGGTGTAAAACCCTCTTTTTCAAATATTTCCACCGCCTTTTCCAACCAACTATTTTCCAACAAAAAAAACGCCCCCCCCCGATTAGGAGGGGAGCGGTCCAAAAGATCTAGTCTTTAGGGATTGGCTTAAGCCTGTGGACACTTCGCGTCCGGCAGCTAATTAAGCCTGTTCCTTAACGACCCAAACCTTAACCTGAGCTTCGACGTCACCGAAGACCTTGATGGTCACGGTGTAGACACCCAGCTGCTTGATGGGTTCAGCCAGTTCGACCTGAGCACGGGTCACCTTGACACCCTGCTTGGTGATTGCGTCAGCGATGTCAGATGCGGATACAGAACCGTACAGACGTTCGCCTTCAACAACGCGGCGTTCCATGTTCACAGAAATCTGAGAGAGCTTTGCAGCTACGTCGCCTGCAGCAGCCAATTCCTTCTGGAATGCAGCTTCAACAGCAGCGCGGTTGTTTTCGATTTCAGCGATAGCTTCCTTGGTAGCGCGAACAGCGAGCTTGCGGGGGAAGAGGTAGTTATTTGCATAACCATTCTTAACCTTCACAACGTCGAGCATCTTACCGAGGTGAGGTACGTTAGCCTTAAGAATAATTTCCATAGTCTAGTTCCTCCTTATTAGCGCATGCTGTCAGAGACAAACGGAAGGATAGCCATCTGACGAGCACGCTTGATAGCTTCGTTCAGCATACGCTGATACTTAGCAGAGGTGCCAGAAATACGGCGAGGAATAATCTTACCGCGTTCAGAGATGAAGCGACGGAGAGTCTTTTCATCCTTGTAGTCAATGAACTGAACGTTGTTTTCGGTGAACCAGCAAGTCTTCTTGCGACGAATACGGGTTGCCTGCTTCTTATCTTCAAAAGCCATTATTCAGCCTCCCCTTCTTCTGCGTCAACCGGAACGATTTCTTCGGTAGACTGAGCCATGTCTGCATTGTAAACGATTTCGGACATCGGATAATCAGCGAGGGTCATCCAACGGAGAACGTTTTCATTGAGCTTGAGAGCTGCTTCCATAGCGGCAACAGTTGCAACTTCTGCCTTGTAGTAGAAGATAACATAGAAGCCGTGCTGGCGCTTGTTGATAGAATAAGCGAGCTTACGCTTGCCCCAATCATCGCGACGAACAATTTCGCCACCCTTAGTGATTGCAGCGGCGATGGTCTCGATTTCAGCCTTGATGGCGTCGTCGGAGATCATAGCGTCGATGATCACCATAGTTTCATACTGTCTCATAATGAGATCCCTTTGGTCTTTCGCCCAGGTTACCAACATTGGCCCCGGGAGGGTTCCGATAAAAATCGGTGGCTCAAATATAGAAAATCAAACCGTTTTGTCAAACTGGAAGGGGCAGTCCAAGGGTTAAATGCCCAACTGGATGCCCACAAGACCGTAATTCGCCCAATCCTTTACACCATTATTGAAGTATCGCTGGGCGCCAAATTCCACCATAATCCAGGTAGAAAGCAGATTTTTCTTGGCCCAACCCCAAACTTCGCGCAAATTGAAGGCCACACCGGGCACCAAGGAGAGTTCCATAACCTTCGAGAAATTGTATTCGAAAAGAACACTTCCAGTCACACCCCAGAGGCGAGTCAGATTCAAACCAAAACCAGCACCCACGCCCACAGAAAAACCATCCAGCGACAGCATCCGTTCACAAGCTTCCTTGTCTTTCACAAAGGTCGTGTCTTCAACGAGAATTGTATCCGTGGTAACGCCAACAACCCAATCCGGCATATCATCGGTAAAATCGCCAACGACCTCCGTAGAATACTTTCCGCGGCTATTGATCTGGTCACGCAATTCAGAAATGCTTGTATTTTCAAAGGCCAACACCGATTCCAGGTAAATATCCAATTTCTGCCAGGCCTTATGGAACCTGAGGTTCGTACGGTAGCGCTGGTACATGACCATCACATCGCTATCCAGGTCGCCCCCAAAGAAACGGACATCGATACCGCCACTAATCCAATCGGCATAAAAGTATTCCAGCTGCCCTTGCCAAATACCCATGCAATCACAATCTTCCGTAGGATTGTAAATTCCACCACCAAGACCAATAGACAGGCCCTTGCCAGTATAGGCAGTCTGACGTGGAAGAGGAACATTTTTCATATTGCGGGCGGCAACCGCAGCGGAATCCAGACAATCTTCAGAGTCCTCTTCGGAGCAATCTTCCGATTCTTCACAATCTTCGCCCTCGCAGTCATCGTCATCATCTTCGCAGTCATCGCCTTCGCAAGAGTCTGCACCTTCCGCTTCAGCCGCCATGACCGAATCCGCATTAAACGATCCCGTGGCAGCTCCCATCAGCACCATTCCCAAGGGACTTATCGAGCCATCTGCAGTCACCCCAAAAGAACCATTTGCGGATACTGCAAACGCATTCAGTACTAAAAAAAGGATGACGGACAGGACTGATTTCATATCGTGGATAATTATAATAAAAAGTATAACACAAAAGCCCTCGGCGTATTGCCGGGGGCTGTTGTAAAAATGCTTCTAAGGATTACTGTGAGCCGGAGTCGCCAACTAGTAAGTACCCAGCAAGGAGCGGACCTTGTCCATCATTGCCTTGGACTTGACGCGGGCCTTATACGACTCCGCAATTGGCCTTCGTCCCATAAGAACCTATGACGCCAATTGCTTCGCGCTCCCACGGCTTGTTAATACAAGCCGTTCCCGCTTGACTAATACGTTCCGAGAAGGCCTCGCACGCGATCCATCATAACTTTAGACTTCGCTCTGGCCTTTTCCTTACCGTAGGCGAGAATCTTGTCGATTTCTTCGGTGTGGGCCAGAAGGTCGAAGTACTTTTCGCGGGCGGCACCCAGATGTTCTTCAAGAACGTTCTGCAGTTCCTGCTTGGCGTGGCCCCAGCCCAGGCCACCTGCGCGGTAGCGGGCAGCCAGCGCGTCGCACTGTTCCGGAGTAGCGAAAAGCTTGTACAGCTTGAACACGTTGCAGGTATCCGGATCCTTGGGTTCTTCGATACCCTGGGAGTTGGTCACGATCTTGCCCAGGCGCTTCTTGAGAGCCTTGGAATCCAGGAAGATGTCGATGTAGTTGTCGTAGGACTTACTCATCTTACGGCCATCCAGACCCGGGATCACGCCGGTGGATTCCTGGAAAACCGGTTCAGGAACGGTGAACACATCTTCGCCAAAATGCTTGTTGAACTTGATGGCGATATCGCGGGCAAATTCTACATGCTGCTTCTGGTCCTTGCCAACGGGAACGATGTCTGCATTGAACATCAAAATGTCGGCATCCATGAGGCAGGGGTAGCAGTAAAGACCCATGTTCACGTTTGCGTCAACATCTTCGCCGGCGGCTTCATTCTTTGCCACCTTGTCCTTATAGGCGTGGGCGCGGTTCATGAAGCCCTTGGGGGTAAAGCAGCTGAGAGCCCAGCTAAGTTCAAAGATTTCGGGAATGTCACTCTGCTTATAGAACAAAGTCTCTTCCGGGTTCAGGCCAAGAGCCAGCCAAGTGGCGGCCACCTTGTAGATGTTGTCACGCATTTCGGCGCCGTTCTGCACGGTGGTCAGAGCGTGATAGTCTGCAATGAAGTAGACTGCATCGTAAGTCTTAGTAAGTTCGAGAGCCGGGCGGATTGCGCCCACATAGTTGCCGAGGTGCGGAGTGCCAGTCGGCTTGATACCGGTAAGAGAAATCTTTTTCATAGGCGCAAATTTAGAAACATTTTCGTAATGACAAATACATTTATTACATTTTCTACCCAAATGATGCAAGACGAAAAGTACATATTGGTGGATAGCGAGGAGACACTAGCCAACCTTCTATTGGACCTGGAGAATTATGACATGGCCGCGGTGGACACCGAGGCTGACTCCATGTATCACTACACAGCACGCCTTTGCCTTATTCAAATCACCATTGGCGACCACCATTATATCGTAGACCCCCTCTGCGGCCTGGATCTGGCCCCCCTGTTCAAGGCACGCGCCATGCAGACCCTGATTTTCCATGGGGCCGACTACGACCTGCGACTGCTCTGGCAGACTTACCAGTTTAGCCCCACCCACATCTTCGACACCATGCTTGCCGCAAAGATCCTGGGCGAACCCCATTTAGGCCTGGCCGACCTGGTCCGCGAATATTTTGGCGACGAACTGAAAAAAGAAAACCAGCGTGCCGACTGGACCACTCGCCCCCTGCCCCTGGAAATGTGCGAATACGCCATCCACGACACCTTTTACCTTCATGAACTTTGCGCCATCCTGGTAGAAAAACTGCAGGCCGCCGGACGCATGAGCTGGCTCACCGAACAGTGTGACGCCCTTATCGAGCATTCCCGTAATCCGGCCCCGCCCAAAAAGGATCCCTGGCGCATTACCGGCAGCAGCGTCTTTAGCCCCTGCGCCCTGAACATCCTGAAGTACCTTTGGGAATGGCGCGAAAAACAGGCCGAAGAAATGGACCGCCCGCCCTACAAGGTGATGCCCGGCGACCTGATGCTAGCCATCGTACGCCACGCCGTCGACACCTACCCCCAGGTACTGCTGGACCACCTGCCCCGCCTCCCCCGCAACTTCAGGGACGAACGCCTGGATTCCTTCGTCAACATGATGGAAACCGCCATGGCCACCCCCGAAAGCGACTGGCCTGAACGCCTCCCCAAGGCACCGCCCCCGCCCGTAGTCCCCAATTCCGACCTGCTCTCGGTTCTCAAGACCTGGCGCGACGAAAAGGCAGCCACCCTGAACCTGGACCCCTCCATGCTGGGCAACAGGGCGCAACTCATCTGGCTGGCCGCCCCCGGAACCATGCCCTGGGAAGAACGTTACGAAGAAGCCCACCTCATGAACTGGCAGAAGAAAATCTGGAACGAAATCCTCCAGGAAAACCTTCCCAAGGCCAAGCGCGTAGGCGATCCCGACTAACTCAACAGCGGGCACAGCGCCTGCAAAAAAATTATGGAAGCAGCACTCCTCATACTCCTCTTCATCGTGGTCCTGGGCGCCCGCGGGTTCTTTGACCCGGCCAAAAGAAAGCGCCCCGGCGAAGAGCTGATCAACAACCCCTGGGAAGAAATCCACGCCATACCTGGCTACAAGGAATCCCGTAAAGTTGCAGCCTTCTACCCCCTGAAAGGTGAACCCAACATCACTCCCGTCCTGGAACAGCTGGTCCGCGAAAACCGTCTGCTCCTGCCCCGAGTGACCGGCGAGACCACCATGGAGTTCTACCCCATCGACAATCTGAAAAAGGACCTGGCCCCCGGACGTTTCGGCATCATGGAACCCCGAGAAGGACTGGAACCCTATACCGGCCCCTTCACCGTATTCCTGGTCCCCGGCACAAAGTTTAACGTAACAGGCCAGCGCCAAGGACACGGCAAGGGCTACTACGACCGCTTTTTAGCAAAACACCCCGACGCCTACAAGGCAGGCATCGCCACCCCGAAACAAATCCAGGTGGAGCCTCTGGAACAAAAGGAAACCGACATCCGTATGAACCAGGTAATTGTGTGCAGAGCGAAAGAATAATGGGTTCGCAAAAAGGGAACGCATACTTTTAAACAAGAAGAAAGGAAACAACCATGGCATTTGATAGAGACAACAAAAATTTTGGTGACCGCCGTGAATCAAGCCGCGACTTTAACGATCGTCGCGAAACAAGCGAACGCCGAGGCTTCGGCCGCGCTCCCCGTCAGAACTACCGCGTCCGCGAAGACAACGAGTTCCGCCCCGCACGCCCCCAGGGCGATGGCCCCCGCGACTTTACTCAAGGTTTCCGCAACAATGACCGTCGCGACTTCAATGACCGCCGCGATTTTAAGCCCCGCTTTGAAGAACGTCCGCAGGACACAGCCCGCGCCTATGAAGACGGCGTGATCCCCGCAGTAGGCGACGCAGACGCAGCACCCCAGGTCGCCGTAGGCGGCATCAAGGAAGTCACCGAACTCCTGACCAAGAGCCCCATGCAGGTTCACCGCGTGCTCTTTATGCACAAGTCCGGCAACCCCAAGCTCTATGAACTGCAGAAACTGGCCAAGCGCGTACACGTACACGTACAGCAGGTGGACTCCAAGATCCTGAACAGCTACGCCACCCCCAACCACGGCGTGGTCGCCCTCATGAACGAAAAGGAACTGCTGGTCTGGGAAGACGTCCGTGGCGAACTCTTTGCCGCCAAGGAAAAAGGAGAAAAGAAACTGATCGCCGTCGCAACCAACATCGAAGACCCCCGCAACCTGGGCGCATGCATCCGTAGCTGTCTGGCTTTGGGCTGCGACATCTTGCTGCTCCCCGCCAAGGGCATGTGCGGAATTACTCCCAGCGTCGCACGAACCTCTGCCGGTGCTCTTGAAAAAATGCGCATCAGCCGTCCCAACAACCTGGAAGCTGCCGTTGGCGAACTGAAACAGGCCGGTTACCAGATTCTCGGTCTGGATGCCGACACCGAAACCAACCTGGCGGACTTCCAGTTCAGCGATCAGGCCGTTATTGCAGTCGGTGGCGAAGACGTAGGTCTGCCTCCCTTCATCAAGAAGCAGTGCGACGCTGTACTCCGCATCCCCATGATGCCCGAAGCCCATTCCTACAACGCCTCCGTGGCCCTTTCCCTGGGATTGTACGAGTACGCCCGCCTGCGAATTAAATAAGGAGCTACAGGTGCTACTAACCAAGCCACTAAAAAAGGGTATTTTGGTTAGTAAAAAACGCCTAATTTAATACAAATTAACAAGCAATATACTAACCAATCAAGCTCCATTAGCCAAATTGGTTAGTAATTCGACTGTAAAACGGGATTTTTGAGGCAAATATTACTAACCAAATTCCACAAACAGGATTATTTGGTTAGTAGCTCCCCCAAAAAATGCGGATTACAGTCAAATAAGCAAAGGCGTCCACGAAAGGACGCCTTTTTTTAAGCCTGAACCAAGTTCAGGGATATTTCCAAGTTACTCCAAAAGGCAGCGCTATTTTAAAATCACGCGGCCAATACGTTGTAAGTTACCACTCTGAACGCGAACGATGTAAGTTCCACTTGCAAGCCCCTCCAGGTTCTGCGAGCCCCGAACATCATTAGCGGAAAATACCGGACGTCCCTGCAAATCCATCACGTCCACACGAGCAGACGCTACACCTACAAGATTCAAGGTGCGGCCACTCATCACGACCTTCAATTCGTCCCTAGCAGAAACACCGCGGATCGCAGCCGGACGTTCGGAGCCATCGGGGCAGCCCACAGCTTCAATCTTTGAAATATACATGGCGGAAGTATTGCTGCTGTTGAAAGTCAACTGCGTGGGCCTAACGGCGGCATCACCGGCCATAGCATCACGAATCGCCTGCAAGTCTACCATCATACCACTCCAAACCTTGGCGCTCAAGGGCCGTCCATTCTGCAATGTCATCTTCGGGTCGTTGACTCCAATATTCACGTAGGCGGTACTCCCCGTAGGTCCGTAAGCAGTAAACACCAAGGCCTCACACTTCGACAGGAAATTGGAATCCACCACATCCTGAGGCAACGTGTAAATCGCATGCTGGTAGCCACAGTAATCCGCATTCTGGTCGCAACCCGCCAACGGAACATTCATGTAGCCCGTCTTGCCAGCCAGCGGTTCTGATTCAAATTTGCCATTGCCATTTTTGACATCACCGGACCATTCCCCACGAGATTCAGCACCGGCCTGGCTGTAATCCACAATCACGTAGGAACCGTTTCCAAAAGGCGAAGCATCCTCCCAAACCAAGGGGACAATATCCTTAACCTTGGAAACTTTGTCTGCACTATGAGCCTTCAAACTAGCAACCAAACTATCGTAAGCAGGCTTCTTTGCAAAACTGGAATCGAAAACCAGACCATTATACTTATACAAATCAGCAAGCCAGCTATACTTGTCGGAAAATCCCCAGATAACAAACGCCTCCATGTTGGGCGCCTCCAGGAACACATCCATAAACTGACGGTACAAACTTCCCTGGGCCTCAAAATCCGCCTTGGAAACATCCTTCTTATCGAAGCCAATATCCAATTCCGTAATCTGCAAAGTCAAGCCTTCCGCTTCAAGAGCCTGAGCCAAGGCCTTTACGTTAGGGGGCGTCGTCACATGGTAATCAGAAATATGAGTCTGTGTCCCAAGACCCGTAATGTAAATGCCCGCAGCCTTCAGGCGCTTTGCCACGGAATCCACAGCGAACTTACCCTTGGCGCCGGCACCCACTCCCCACTCCAGGGAATAATCATTATAATAAAGCTTCGCCTCCGGGTCCGCCTTATGGGCCCACACAAAGGCAGAGTCAATAAACTCGCGACCAATATATTTGTACCAAACAGAAGTCGCGCCATCACGCCAAGCCGCAGGAGTACCATCGGAGATAGCTTCGTTTACCACGTCCCACTCGCGGACCTTGCCCTTGTAATGGCCCACCACATTTTCGATATGATTCTTCAAAACCGCAAGCAAGGTGTCCTTGGCAGAGCCGCCCGCAGCAGCCACACTCGCAGCCAGATCAGGCACCCACTGAGGAACCTGACTATGCCAGGCCAACGCATGACCGCGAACCTGCATTCCATTCTTTGCAGCGTACGCCATCAGCTTGTCGCCGTTCTTGAAGTTGAAGGAATTTCGGGCCGGCTCCGTGGCGTCAAACTTCATTTCATTTTCGGCAACCACGATATTGAACTGCGACTTATGAGTATTCTCATAAACCTCGGCATCGTCCCCAAGACCATAGCTAAACCAATTGGAATTCAGAATAGAACCCACCATGCGGCCACGAGCCTCCGCCAACTGACGAAGAGTACTATCCGCTTCCGCAGCCACCGCGCAGGACACACCTGCCACAAAAAGAAAAATGCCAAATTTCATATCTAATCCTAAAACCAAGTGTAGACCCATTTACACGCGTCTACACAAAAACATAATAATTTTTTATTTTATCCGCACTATGTTAAAAAATACATTCCTTTTTATTTTTGCAATTCTTGTTTCTGGCATTTTCGCCGAAGATCTTACTTCATCTTTTGTCCCAAGGGAACATCGCGGTTTCTACAATAGCGTAGGCTTTGGCATTGGCTACAACAAAATCAGCGCCAAAAGTACATGGGAAGATCTGGACAACTCCAGAATTGATAAAAAAGATATCGCATCATTTGATTTTTGGGGAATCACAACCCCTTCATTCGACTTTAAGTTCGGTACAGCCATTGCAAACCTGATTGCCTTTCATACAACATTCAATTTCGCGATCTATTCAGGCGTTATGGACTACGAAGAGGTTAACTACGATAGAGAGATCGCCCAAAACGAGAACGGCAATCCGCTCTATGACAAACAAGGGGATAAGGTTTACGCGGAAGATTGGAGAGCTTACGATTCCGAAGGATTTTCGGGCGATGCAGTAAATTTAAGAACCTTCGTTGGCTTCGGCACGACAATCTACCCGTTCCGAAATCCAAATTCAGCCATGAACGGTTTCTTTATCGGCGGATCTTTTGGTTACGTTATTTATGCATGTTTTGTAGCGGACGACTACTCCGCAGGAAACATCGCCTCCTTTGGAAGAAGCTTTATCGCAGAAATTGGCAAGGAATGGTGGGTAAGCAACCACTTGTCCATAGGTATTGGATTTTCATACAACCATTCTTCAACAAATTTTGATGAAGCTAAAGGTACAGAAACAGTGTACACCCTTTCGTTCCGCTTGACAAGAGGCTAAGAGACGAATATGAAAAATTTTCATAGTCACTTCGTCCAGATGGTTCTTGCCGGAATGCTTGCAGCGACCACAGTCTTTGCACAGGAATCCGAAGAAAATCCCGCAGAAACAGTCGAAGAAACCGTTACCCCCCAAAAGCCGGTAAAACTTTATCGACCGCCAAGGGAGCATCGTGGATTCTACTTTAACGCAAGCCTTGGCGCAACCTATGTAGGTTTTAATTACAAGCAATCCGATTACCAATACAAACATCATTATGACTATAATAACAACGACTATTCATATTCGTACGAAAGAGTAGTAGAGGAAGTTTATGAATTCAACGATTTCGCCATACCGACTCTCGGCTTGAGATTCGGTAGATCCTTTGGGAACCTCGTGGCGCTGTTCTTTGAACTAGACTTTGCCATGCTGATAGGCGAAGGCAAGTATAGTGAAACTTCTTACGAACGTAACTTCGATAATCAATATTCGGTCTTAGGATCTTCGCCACAAAACCTTAAAGAAAAAAACAGCAAGGATGACGATGCCTATGGCTTTTATAGTTTTGTAGGAGTAGGATTTACATTCTACCCCTTTAGAAATCCCCATTCCGTAATGAACGGCGCCTTCTTTAGCATCGCAAATGGGTTCGCATTCTTCGGTGAAGACATAAACCACAACAAAGAGAACCTCCATCAAACATTCGAAATTCTCGACTACGAAATGCAAGTAGAAATCGGCAAGGACTGGTGGATCTCTGACACATGGTCCGTCGGATTGAGCATCGGCTATTTGTATACGTTTGGCGCCAGTGATGATAGTGAAAACACCTTTGACTCGAACGTAATCAGCTTCATGTTCAGGGTAACCAGAGGCTAACACCAATTTAACGTGAAAAATCGATTCCGGCCCACCGGGATCGATTTTTTATTGGCTGAGTTTTTGCTACTCACCCCCGTGTTGATTATGATTCTTGCAGGGCTTGGCGTAGGCGAATTCAGCTGGCAAGCATTAGGTTACAGCGCAGGATTTATGATTGTCCTGTTGGCATTGGGCATTATCGTGTTCAATAGAATCCAGAAGACCTTTATGGATACGGTGTAAGGCCAAGAAAGCCTAGCAATCACTTGTTATATCTCTTTCTTGCACGATTTTTTCGATTTCATCAATCGTTTCTGTGCAGCCGTCAAGACATTCATCTTCACGGATTGAAGCAAAACCAAGAAGAACTTTCTTTCTCAAATCCGAATACAAATTCAGAATCACGGACTGTCTTAATTTCAGTTGTTCCGCCAGGAGAACGAGATCAGCCTTTCTGATTTTATCAATCCCATAATGGCTTCCAATTTTCATGGAAACCTTTCTTGTCAGAGTCGGGTACAGAAGCGTACAGACGGCATCGTAAATCGGAGATAGTTTCAAGACACCGCCATCATAGAGCAAAGAATAATTTTTCCCGTGAGCATCGCAGTTGCCAATAACGAGATTAAACAGGACATACTGAATAAAAGCCCGAGCGTCCAAAAGTGGAACTGATGTTCTTTTACTAATCAGCTGAAAAATATCCGCAATGCCCGGACCACCATCGTTCTGATATTTTCGATCGCTAAGAATTCCCAACGCCTGGCACATATCCTCCTGATGTAAACGAACAACAGAATCACCTCTTTTGATTCTATCATAGCGCTCCACCATCATGAACGTTTCATCCTGAATTTTCTTCAAAGCCACATCAGGCACGCTTAGGCCAGAATATTTTGCAAGCTTCATGCACACATATTCATTTACTGCAAACGACGACAATTCTCCCTTGCCAGTTGGTTTGATGATATGTGTCGATGGAGCTCCATTTTTGGGGAAATGAAATTTTCCGTCAAAAAATGCCAGAGGCAACTTTTCCTGAGCCCCAGCCAAAGAAAGTCTCAGTTCTTCATTAGCCTTCAGCAAAGGTCTCGTTTCTGCGTTCTTTATATAACCAAGTAAAATATCTTCAGACAGTTCCTCGTAATTGTCAGAATCCAGTCTATAAATCAGCGTCTGATTAGGTTCGGCATCTTCTGGCAATACCGAAATCATACCGGCACATTCACCCCCAAGTTCCTGCAGCAACTTAAGCGTACTCGATTCAGAAACATGCAAATACTCAGAAATTCGACGTTTAACGTCACCTTCTGGGAGAACTCCTGAGAAAAACGGCAGACATTCCTTTTGTGAAAACTCACCGGACCTTAATGGAAGTGACATCGAAAGAGAATTTCCATTTTGCCTAACATAGGAATCTTCGTAAGCAAACACAATCCCTTTATCGGGAGTAGAAAACAAACTACCAGCAAGCTTATTTGCAAAATAAACCTTTAACTTCATCGATCATTTTCCCTTTCCACAACATGAAGATTTAAACCAAGCATTTGCAAAACATGCAATACTTTATCAAGCTGTAGCGTTTCCTTGCCATTTTCCAGTTCCGAGAAGAAACGAACTCCAACACCACAAAAGGCAGCGCATTCCGCTTGCGTCAGTTTTAACTGATTTCTTCTTTTTTTCACAGAAATCGAAATATCATTTACCTGTTGCACCTTCATACCGTCAAATATAACTTTCCCGTACGGGAAAATCAACGTCAAACAGCAAGAATTGCGGCAAATTATTCCCGTACGGGAATAATCGTAACTTTTGCACCGCAAACTAAACTCAACCACCCTGCACATCCTCAATCAACTCGTATTTGAAAACGTGTCCAAAATAGACATAAAAACACACTTTTTGGGTAAACAACAAATCCTTTCCTTACCCAAAACAACAATAAATTTGTATATTTTGGGTATATGAAAAAGATGGTTGGTAGAGAAAAAGAGATAAAGTTGCTTGAAGAAGCATATTCTTCCGGCAAGTCTGAGCTGGCCGTGGTTTACGGCAGAAGAAGAATCGGGAAAACTTTCTTGATTCAAAGTGTTTTTAGGGAACGTTTCTCGTTTTCCTACACTGGTGCACATAACAAATCCCAGGCGGAGCAGCTCCAGAATTTCGCAGATTGTCTCAAGGAGTACAGCAAATCAGCTTTTGCCCCTGCACTGAAAAATTGGAATGAGGCGTTTTCTGCCCTGGAAAAACTTTTGTGTGAATGTCGTGCGAAACGCAAGGTTGTCTTTTTTGATGAAATGCCTTGGATTGATACTTTTAAGTCTGATTTTGTGTCTGCCTTCGAATACTTCTGGAATTCCTGGGCGGCAAATCGTGACGACATTTTGTTCGTTGCCTGCGGAAGTGCAACTTCCTGGATGGTCGATAAGTTAATCGAAAATCAGGGCGGACTTCATAACAGGATTACCCGAAAAATAAATCTGCACCCATTCTCCCTACGGGAATGCGAACTGTTCCTGAAAAAAAAGAACTGTTATTGGGATCGGTTCCAGATTACGCAATGTTACATGGTTCTCGGCGGAGTCCCCTTTTATCTGGATCTGCTAGATGTTAACAATAGCCTTGCGCAAAATATTGACCGGCTTTATTTCGACAAAGACGGTGCCTTGCATGATGAATTTAATGAACTATACAACGCGCTTTTTTCCGGAGCTGACAGTTACATAAGGATTGTCGAAAAGTTGTCTGAAAAACAGAGCGGAATGAGTAGGCAAGAACTTGCTAGAATAACGAAAATTTCTGGGGGAACATTGACGCGCATGCTTGCCAACTTGGAGCGTTGTGATTTCGTAGAATGCTTTTCCCAGTTTGGCTCCAAGAGTAATAACGGGACATATCGTTTGACAGATTTCTTTACACTGTTCCATTTGCATTTTTGCGAAAAACAGAAGTCCAAGGACAAGGAATATTGGCAGCACAACCTGATGAATCCTGGCATTGTATCTTGGCAGGAAATTTCATTTGAGCAGGTTTGTTTTGCTCATTTAGACCAGATAAAGAAATCGCTGGGAATAAACGGCATTGCAACGGAGTGTTCCGCCTGGAGATGTACCAGCCGCACAATTGATTGCAATACTGATGGAGCACAAATAGACCTTCTGATTAAGCGGGCCGACCGTGTTATTAATGTCTGTGAAATGAAATTCTCGCAGGGCGAATTCATCATCGATAAAAGTTACGAGACCAAACTCCGCAACCGCATAGAAATATTTAGGGTTGCCTCTAAGTGCAAAATGGCCTTGCTCAATACTTTTGTAACAACATTCGGCGTTATGAAAAATTCCCATTCCGGAGTAGTGCAAAACGAGGTTGTTTTGGACGATTTGTTTGGGTAGGTGTAAACGCATTGTATCCATTCAAGAAGGGTCATAATATGATGGTGGCGAGACTTTGGGCGTTCCCCGGCAAGCCGGGGCGGGCTCTCGCGTTATAAAATTTTCGCAAACATCTAGCCAGAACATCTTACACGAAAATTTTTCCGTTCAGCCTCACTTCGCGAGTCCGAATGGCTTCGCCACATCGATCCCTAACGCGAATTTCATCAAACATAAACCGGCGCTAAACCGGCGATAAACCGATGACAAACGCAAGTTTTGACACCAAACCGACGACAAAAGCGACGATAACCTCATTTTTCGACATCAAAGCGACGATAAAACAATCCACAGCAAACACTGTCAAGGCAGAACAGGCAACTTCAACACTCCCTCAATCAACTGGTGATAGACGTCTGGATGTTCGATGCCGGTTATCGAAGTCACGCGCTTTCCAGCATCTTTGCTAGAAGCGCCACAATGGAACATTTTTTCGTGACTCGTTCCGTAATCCAACACGATATAACGGTCATGGAATATACCGCCTGCAGGTCTCCGCTCAATATCCACATCAGGCCTAGCAGCCTTGAAGTCGTCAATCATCGTTTGAGTCAAAGCGCAGCCATTCCGCTGGTCGCTAAAAATCGTCATATTCACATTCTGAGCAACACCCCGCAACAAATCCAGTGTCTTTACGCCCACATAATCATCAAATACGAAAATTGACTTCTGAGCCATGCCATACCAAAGAATCTTGGGTTTTCTGGGACTCCACCTCCAAACGAGCCACATCCGTGCGAATTTCAGCGATTTCGTGGGAATTGATTATTCCGGCGTACTTTGAGCCACCAGTCCGGTACTAGAGAGCCACTATTCCGGAAAATACGGAGCCACCCTTCCGGAGGCTGAGAGCCACCCACAAAATGTCATGAAAACTCTATAATGCGAATGTCCACGACAATGATGCCGCGGACTTTTGATAACGTATATTGTCTTTCGCAAATTCCTCTAAGGGGGTAAAAAAATAGGATGAAAGGAGCATCCTATGGATAGCAATATAATTAAAATTGAATATACCGGAGCAAAGTACACCGTGAAACCGGAGTAATGGAAACCGGCGTACCGGTCAAACGGAAACCGCGGTTCCGGGGATAAGGAAACCTGTCTAATTTTAGCAAGCACAATTCCGTGCAAAAAATAGACAGGAGGTCGAATGACCAAATACCGCGAAATCCTCAGGTTGCGAAATCTGGGATTAAGCCAGAACGACATCGCGACAAGTTGTCAGGTGTCCAAGAAGACCGTCAACAGGGTCTTGAAACTTGCCAAGGAGCACAACTTGAATTGGCCTTTGGAAGAACGCCTTACCGACAAGGAAATCGGACATTCAACGGAAGCGACGGCACGGGAGTGCCGGGCCGCCCACAAAAAAAGACCCGCGCGGGGTCCCTTGTATCGCGGAGATTTTTCGCAGAGGTTACTTGGAGTTCTTTCCGGCGAGTTTCGCCTCAAGAGCTGCGATTTTGCGTGCCTGTTCGGCGATCTCGGCATCCTTCTCGGCGATGATTTTCTCGTTGCGCTCGCGTTCTTTTTCAGCAGCGGCTTCTGCGGCAAGCTGGATTTCCTGTTCCCATGTCATATAGCGCTCCTGTGTCTTTTCGTCTGAACGGTACCACTCCACCTTGGTGTGGATTTTCCTTGTCTCCGAGGATTCGGCGGCGTTTGTAGCAAAATACTTCAGGTACGGTTTAAGCGGGTGCGTATCCGGAAGTTTCTCGTACTGGTTAAATATATAGAAATTTTTGAAAGTGCGGTCGTTCAAGGCGAGTTTTTTGTTTTCTGTCGCATAGTTCTGGAAACTATAAATAGGCAGGCCTTCCTTGAAAATGTCTTCCGGGCAAATGAAGAGCACGTACTGGTCCTTAAGGCTGCTGTACATGCTTCCCTTGCGCAGCTCGTGGGTGTCATGAATAGACTGGTAGTAACGAGCGCGCTTCGGGAGTTCCTTGGTGTCCTCCATCTGCATCTCCAGATCGAAGGAGCGCTTGACTTCGCCGTCCTTGCCGGTTTCCTGGGCGTAAACGTCGTAGCGCACGCTTTTGCTGAAGATGCCGACCTGGTCCGTCTTTTCCTGCTCGGGGTCCTTCAGGTCGTAAATCTTGATGCCAAGCGCCGCCTCGATGAAGGGCTTTGCGATTTCCTTGTGGCTCATGACCAGCGGGAACATGAAACGGTTGGTGATGGTGATTTTAGAGAAGTCGATGACTTTAGTTTCGTTATCAGCGCCTACGGCGGTTTCGTTTTCGTTCATACGTGTTGCTGGGTGTTGCGCACACCTTTGCGAGGTGGCTAAATCGCCGCCTGCTATATACACGCTTTTTTGCCGTAGAATGCTCCCTGGATTTTGAAAAAAGATTGTAAAAATTTTTCGCCCTTAAATCACGGGAGCGATCGTGACCCCAGCGAGAGTCGTGACAAGAACGCACTTGTGCGTAGCTTGGCATGACCGAGCGCAGGCAGATGTGGCGAAGCCTCATCTGACCCCTTGGGGCGCAGACTTTTGCTGCATTTGCGGAATTTTGGACTGGTTCCTTCGCGGCTGCTCGCCACTCAGGATGACGCAACGGGCCGTCGCAAAAAGTTCACGCTCCTTCCGAGGGCTCGGAAGTGGTATCGTCAAAAGTTCATGCACCTTCCGAGACGTTTGATGCCCCCCCCTTCCTCAGGCCACGTTCCTTGGGGCTTACAAGGAAATCCATGCGAGAAGTGTATGGGTTGAACCCATCTGAAGCACAATAACCCTAAAACAGGTGGCTCCGTCAGACCGGACTGGCGGCTCCGCCGCTCCGGAATAATCAGGAATGTTGAGCCGTCAAATTCGCAATTTGAAGGCAGTTGGAACAACCTAGTAACTGCTGATTTTCGGCAGCAATGTAGTCCTTCATGTCCTTGAATAGACGGATTATTGCTTTACTTTGCAGCGTTGCAAGACCACCTCTAAGAACCGTCATGAGCATGTAAATACCCTGCTCGGTAAAGACAAAAGGAAGTTTTCTTGTTCCGCCCCGTCCAGTTTTTGATGTCAAATTTTTTGACATCAAACGTTTGAATTCATCATCCGTAAGTTGGAATCTAAAATCATCGTCAAATTTGTCGATGTTTAATTTCACCTGCTGATTAAAAGCTCTCGTCTCATACCCGTAAATCACCGCCAGATCGGCATCAAGCATAACCTTTACACCGCGGATGGTGTAAACCTTGCTCTTCAGCAAATTCTCGTCAATGAGGACAATTTCATTCCCAGCAACAGGGGCAATTTTCTTCATAACAAACCTTCTGCAATACAAGCAAAAAACAAATCACAGAATATAACCACAGCGGCGCATTCTAGGCCGTGACAAGCCAAACCAGCGCAAGGTTCATCACAAAACACACAAATGTTCACCACTTGTCAAGATTTTTTTGCGTTCCCCGGCAGGCCGGGGCGGGCACTCGCGTTATAAAATTTTCGCTATCATCTAACCAGAACATCTTACGCGAAAATTTTTCCGTTCAGCCTCGCTTCACGAGTCCGAATGGCTTCGCCACTTCGATCCCTAACGAGAATTGCACAAAAGCCCAACTAAATAAATCCATCTCGATCAACGTCAAAATCCCGAGCAAACGCTTCTAGTGTTTTCAGATTTATTTTAGGAAAGCTTACATCTTTAAGTTCTCTAAAATGCGAATCGTCAGAAACAATGTAATCGGCTTGGCACGCAAAGGCGCAGTCCACAAACTTATTGTCGTCAGGGTCCTTCTTTATCAACCGCAACCTGAAAAACGGATCTTTTCGTACAACATTAGAAGAAAACTGAATCGTTCTCATAAACATGGTTGCAACAATGTCTGCAGCCTTCTGACGAAAGATTTCTTCATATTCCAATAGGATTTCTGTTGAAACGCAAAGTACATATTCTTCGTTCAGAAATTTCTTCCACAAAAAATGGTAGGGAGACTTACTACCAAGCATCTGCAGCATGGCATTCGTATCAATAACAATCTTTCGCATGACTACCCCCGATAAGGAGTACGAAGATGTTCTGTCTTCAGTTGATCCAGTTTTTCCTGGCCGAAAGATCCGTCTTCCCAACGCTTATCAAGCTCTTGTTCAAGACGTTCTGCATAAAAATTTTTAAGAAGTTTTGTCAACGCAGCCAACTCTTCTTCACTAGTAACGCTAGCGAAGGACTCAACTACCAGCATTTGAGCCGGATTCAGAGAAGCCAAAGTCAGTTCGTCAGTCATAAAAACTCCCGTTTGCTCTTGGCTAATATAGATATTATTCTGCATTTGTTGCATAGTAATTTTCCTTTCCGTTTTACAGGCGTGAACAAAAACGGCTTTACTTTGATCAGACTGCACAAATATACACCAGTTTTACGAGTTTGACAAGACACTTACAATAAATTTTTTCACTCTTCCGCAAATTCACATTCCCGCCACCCCCGACCAGACTTGGGCTCCATATTTTTTACTACATTCCCGAACATGGCTACCGCAATCGAGTTTGAAAACATAAGCAAGCAGTACCGCCTGGGCTTGGTAAGCACAGGAACGCTCAGCCACGACCTCAACGATGGACGCTAAAGCGTCCGTAGCATCGGTTCAGCCATACAAATGAACAAGTTCATTTGTGCGGCATTCACCTCGCATACTTTCTGGCAGACCAAGATCCTGCGCCGCGAAGCCCCCTACCTCAAAATGGGCGAAACCAACGACCGCGCAAGCAAAGGTTCCAGCGACTACGTGTGGGCCCTGAAGGACATCAACTTCAAGGTGGAACAGGGCGACGTCGTGGGCATCATCGGCCGCAACGGCGCAGGCAAAAGCACGCTCCTCAAGCTGCTCTCCCGCGTGACCGCACCCACCACGGGCATCATCCGCGCCAAGGGCCGCATCGCAAGCCTGCTAGAAGTGGGCACCGGCATCCACCCCGAATAGCGCACAAGCCGAGCGCAGCAGCGACGAACTCGTTCGTCGATATTGCCGAGGCGAAGCGCTGACGCCGTAGGCGTCAAATGACCGGCCGCAAAATTTCAACTAAAGAAAGCCTTAACATCATCCCCTGATTTTGGGCGTTCCCCGGCAAGCCGGGGCGGGCTCTCGCGTTATAAAATTTTCGCAAACATCTAGCCAGAACATCTTACACGAAAATTTTTCCGTTCAGCCTCGCTTCGCGAGTCCGAATGGCTTCGCCACATCGATCCCTAACGCGAATTTCATCAAACATAAACCGACGCTAAACCGGCGATAAACCGATGACAAACGCAAGTTTTGACACCAAACCGACGACAAAAGCGACGATAACCTCATTTTCCGACATCAAAGCGACGATAAAACAATCCACAGCAAACACTGTCAAGGCAGAACAGGCAACTTCAACACTCCCTCAATCAGCTCGTGATAGACTTCAGGGTGTTCAATGTCGTCTATCGTCGTGACACGCTTTCCCGCATCTTTTGAAGAAGCTCCGCAATGGAACATTTTTTCGTGACTCGTTCCGTAATCCAACACGATATAACGGTCATGGAATATACCGCCTGCAGGTCTCC
>NZ_JALCZV010000001.1:144778-186006 GCF_023373925.1 Fibrobacter sp. HC4
AATGGAACATTTTTTCGTGACTCGTTCCGTAATCCAACACGATATAACGGTCATGGAATATACCGCCTGCAGGTCTCCACTCGAAGGAAACGTCAGGACGAGCAGCCTTGAAGTCGTCAATCATCGTTTGAGTCAAAGCGCAGCCATTCCGCTGGTCGCTAAAAATCGTCACATTCACATTCTGAGCAACACCTCGCAATAAATCCAGTGTTTTTACACCAACAAAATCATCAAATACGAAAATTGACTTCTGAGCCATACCATAAATCTGCGTGTAGGCAACATCGGCCTCCAGCTTTTGCCCGTTTAGAATCAAGTGATGCTTATAGGTAGATGGATCGTGAAAGAATTCCATGACCTTGCCCAAGGATTCCTGGGTTTTCAGGGACTCCACCTCCAAACGAGCCACATCCGTGCGAATTTCCGCAATTTCGTGGGAATGTTGAGCCGTGAGGGTCGCAATTTGAACGCAGTTGGAACAACCCAGTAACTGCTGATTTTCGGCAGCAATGTAATCCTTCATTTCTTTAAACAAAAGCATTATGGCAATACTTTGCTTAATAGCAAGCTCCCCCTTAAGAACAGTCATCAACATATAAATTCCTTGTTCTGTAAAGGCATAAGGTAAATAGACTCGCCCACCTTTCACCCCTTTGACCTGCATCGAGGTGCAATTTTTGCACCTCGATAATTCAGCAATTTCGTCCATAGTCAACTGAAATCGGAAAATCTCGGGAAAACGTTCTATATTATTCTTAACTTGCCTATTGAAATCCTTGGTGCTATACCCATAAATTTCCGCCAGATCGGCGTCAAGCATCACCTTTACACCGCGGATGGTGTAAACCTTGCTCTTCAGCAAATTCTCGTCAATGAGGGTGATTCCATTCCCCGCAACAGGGGTATCTTTCTTCTTCATAACATATCCTTTCCGTTTTACAGGCATAAACAAAAACGGCTTTACTTTGATCAGACTGCACAAATATACACTAGTTTTGCAAGTTTGACAAGACACTTACAATAAATTTTCAATGTCATAGCCATCCGCCACCAACTTTTCAATGATTTGTTCTTTTAAAGAGGACATAGTTTCATTATACATATCCTTTTTCCTTTCCGTTTTACAGCCTATTAAATTTTTTCATTTCCTTGTCCAAAAATGAATCCACATATTTCGCATAAATCAAGGTCGTATCCAAGTTGCGATGACCAAGAAGTTTACTTGTCGCAGGCAGAGGAATCCCCAAAGAAATGCAGGTCGTGGCAAAAGTATGACGAGCCAAGTGACAGTGCAAATATTTTGTAAAACCAATTTTCTTTGCCGCACGACGCAAGCGCTTGTTAAAAGTCGAATTTTCAACTACATGAAATACGGGACCATTTCCATTTAATTGGCTTGGCAAGAGCAAGCGTGCCTGTACTGGTATTGGAATATACACAGACTCTCCCGTTTTCTGAGTTTGCTTACGAATTTTCCAGTCAAAAATTTCGTTGCAAGTTAACGATTGCAAATCACTATACCGAAGTCCCGTAAAACAACTGAATAAAAATACCTTCACACATTCACACTCTTCTCTTGTAAGCAAGAACTTGTTATCCGAAAAGTTTAAATAGAGCATTTTCAATTCTCGCACAGTCAGGAAACCGCGCCTTGTATAAACCCGTCCAATCCTCACCCCCTTGAACGGATCATTTTCAATAAGGCCTTCCCTACGCAAACGATTTACGAAAATTCTAAAGACAGACAAAGCTTTCGTCACGGTTGCGGGTTTATTTCCCAACTCCTGCATATGGGCCTTAAATTCGCGAATCAATCTTTCATCAATTGCAGAGCAATCAAGTTCAGGAGAAAAATCATATAATTTTTTCAAATTCCACTGATAAGTTTCTATAGATGAATCAGTGAGTTCACCAGGGTTATTTTTTAAACTTTCCAGTGCAGCATCATAAAAAAGCATAAAGCCTCCATTCTACCCCAAAAACATTTCAGGGACGAGCAAAGTTTG
Organism: Fibrobacter sp. HC4; assembly: GCF_023373925.1. Lineage (NCBI taxonomy): Bacteria > Pseudomonadati > Fibrobacterota > Fibrobacteria > Fibrobacterales > Fibrobacteraceae > Fibrobacter > Fibrobacter sp. HC4. The sequence continues at coordinate 146,785 of NZ_JALCZV010000001.1, forward strand.
AAAAAAAATGATATCAACACAAATCCCATTCCCAAAACTCCCGCAGATTACGTGAAGTTGCAGGACGCATACGTCGCTGAAAAGGGCATCCGCGTTGGTACTTGGAAGGAAATTGGCTATCTCATGAAGAATAGCTCTAACTTCTACTACTGCGATGCTGCAGCCTGCACAAATAGCACGAATGCTGCTGGATATGGTGATGTCACTACCATTGATGAATATATTTTTGTTAGCAACTGGACTGCAACCAACGTTGCAACTCTGAATGATTGCAATGCTAATAGCCACTGGACCTTGACTACTAGCGGTAATTCTTCTGCAGGTGGCTTGGTTTCCTATTCTGCTACGGTTGATGGTGCCTCTGGTAAGACTGGTGCAGGAAATTGCGCAGTTCTCACTCCGAACTTCCGTCTTCTCCACACTGCATCCTAATTCTAACGGATAAGGCTTGAAAAAAGGTCTCCCCCTTTGGGGAGCCTTTTTTTGTATAGGAAAAAACATTCGCATAACGGGTGATTTCGTTTTGAAAAAGATGTTTTATGGGGAAAACTTGAAATAGGAATTATCTTCTAAAAGAAGTGTGTATTTTAGGTGCATTTAGGCGGCTTGAATTAATTTTGGGAGAAATATTTCTAAGATGACTTTTTTTTTGTCTTGATTAAAGAATTGTGTGGACGTACGACGATGATTTCCTAATTCTTAAGTGAGGATTAGGATTATTGGTTTACTGATACTGTGTATTTGTAAAATTTTAGAACGTCGAATTCTTTTTCAATACGAACGCTTACACTGTCGTCGTAGTGTCGTTCCAGAAATTCGTTTAGAACGTTGTTTCCGACAACTAGTACGTTTTCTTTGGTTGCGTCTTTTAGAGGATTTTTAATCCCCTTTTCTTTTAAAGTGTTCTCTATATCAGGGAAAAAGGGAGTCCAGTATCCCATGGGAATGATTTTTTTCCAACTACCGAAAGGCTCTGATCTATAAGGAGGTTCTTTCTTTTTTGAGAAAAAGATGTATGTCGTGTGAGAGGCGAGAACGGCGTAATTTGATGGAAGAGATTCGATGTAGTCAAGTGCATCTGCATAATGTGTTAGTTTTGCTTTTGAAACCTGGAGGTTTCTTCCGTTTGTTTGATTACGGACGTAATCTCCTTTTGTGCCAAAGGTTGCAGTGATTGCTATGACGGATACTGCTAAAGCGCTTTTAGCAAATTTTGGGGGAATTTGGGGAACCGACTTCATGAAAGGGATTGCTAGGGCGGTTGCGTAAAGCCAGAAACCCATTTCGACTCTGTAAACTATGCGGTTTAGAATGAGTAGGTAGGATGTGAGCATGGCTATTATTAGGATGGATCCCCATGCATAGGATCTTCCGTTTTTAATAAGGAACAGTACTCCACAAAATAAAAACCAAATCCAAAACATTGGTTTGTTTGTTGCGTTAGCTAATGCCGAAGGCAGGGTGTAAAGAATTGCAACAGGTTTTGTGTCTAAGGTGTTTGCGTATACGGATTTTGCGTAGTTTCGCAGACTATCTACTGAAAAAACCTGACTGTCGTAGAATACCCAGTTTCTAAGTAGGTGGAATTCCTCACTGTATGAACCCTGTTCATCGAATTCGTCGGCGACAGCGCTTGCGTCAAAAAAGGCTCCGTCTCCAAATGTTGCCCGTAGGGACTGGAATTCCTTGTAATATCGGTAATCCGGAGCTTCGTAGTGTTTTTTGTCTATCCATTGGATTGTTGTTAGACCAATGAGCAGAATGATCAATCCGAGTATTGTTCTTGTTTTATGCTTCCAACAATCTTTTACGTATAGAAGCAATGCGAATGCGAAAAAGGGGACTCCCATTAAGAAGGCCTCTCTGCGCATGATTGCTCCCCAGAGCAAGAAAAATAACGCAGATATTAAGAGTGCTATTTTCTCATTTTTACTTGAATGCTCTTTTTTTGTTGCGTATGACAAAAAAAGGAGCATTCCTGCGGCCGAATATAGTGTAGCACATTGGGTGAATTGAACGGACAAATAGCAGTCAGAAGCGAATGCCGCAGAAAATAGCAAAGCCAGTAAAGGTCCCCATTGCATCCCGGCCCGTTTAATGATGATGGTTCCTATGGTGGTGAAGGATAGGAAAACCCCAGTCATTTCGCCAATATAGTACCACCCGATTTTTGGGAAAAGGTAGTAGAAAGGTAGCAGGGCATAACCATAAAGCACATTGACAAACGTCAAATGAACGTTATAATTCTCACCGTAAACACCTTCCAGCAAACGAGCCATAAAGTAGTCGTCTGTAGCTCCGAAAGCGAGATTGCCAAAGATGAGGCAAAGTCCTAAAAGGAAAAGATTTATTAAAAGAGAGGTAATGAGGGCTCTTTTGTTACTCATGGTCAAAAAGATAATAAATATGTAGCATTAACTTTGGGATTGCACCAAAGAGGTGTAAAATAATGTATACTTGAACACATGATGAAGATTCCTTTTAACAAGCCCCCTTTTGTAGGGACTGAATTTGATTACGTTAAGCAGGCTGTTGAAAGTGGCCGTATTTGTGGAGATGGAACCTTTAACTTAAGGTGTCATGAATGGCTTGAAAAATCAACGGGATCTTCTAAGGCTCTCCTGACGACCAGCTGCACTCACGCCTTGGAAATGGCGGCTCGCCTGTGCGACATTAGGCCAGGTGATGAAGTCATTATGCCTTCGTTTACTTTTGTTTCTACGGCAGATGCTTTTGTGTCTCAGGGGGCAAAGTGTGTATTTGTGGATATCCGTCCCGACACAATGAATCTGGACGAAAATTTGATTGAAAACGCCATTACCGAAAAGACCAAAGCTATCGTTCCTGTACACTATGCTGGCGTGGCCTGCGAAATGGACAAAATTAATGAAATCGCTCGCAAACATAATCTTCTTGTGGTTGAAGATGCTGCCCAAGGAATGATGGCAACTTACAAAGGAAAGGCTCTAGGAGCATTGGGGGACTTCGGTTGCTACAGCTATCACGAAACCAAAAACTATAGCATGGGTGAAGGCGGTGCCCTGTTGATAAAAGACAAAAAGTTCAGCGACCGAGCCGAGATTATCCGAGAAAAGGGGACCAACCGTTGCCAGTTCCATCGCGGAGAAGTGGACAAGTATACTTGGGTTGAACTGGGATCTAGCTACCTGCCTAGTGAGCTGAATGCCGCCTATCTTTATGCGGAACTTGAATGTGCAGATATCATTTATGATTACCGCATGAATTGTTGGAATCAGTATAAAAAGTTGCTTACTCCTCTTGCTGAAAAAGGCTTGGTGGAGTTTGCTACGATTCCTGAACATTGCAAGCATAATGCCCATATGTTCTATCTAAAAGTCGAAGACCTGCAAACTCGAACGGCTCTCTTAAAACACTTAACCTTTAATGGAATTCTTGCGGTGTTCCACTATGTGCCGCTGCATTCTTCTCCGGCTGGGTTGAAGTTTGGTCGTTTTGATGGTGAAGACCGCTATACCACCACAGAAAGTAACAGACTGCTTCGCTTGCCCATGTTCTATGGACTGAAGCAGGAAGAAATCGAATATACCTGTCAGAAGGTATTTGAGTTCTTTGGAATGTAATTAAAGTTTTATGGATAAATTTTTGTATCCAATAATCGCAACGGCGTTAGTTACGATAGCACCTTTTCTATTAACCTTCGAAAAGGGGCAAAACGTTGTTCACGGGCTTTTGTGCTACAGCATCTTTGGATTGCTGCTGCTATTTGTTTATGTGCGTGAATCTCAAGCTAAATCAAAAAAGGTGTGTCTAGCCTTGATTGCGGTTCTTGTTGCAGCAACAAGTTTCCTTGATTTGAAAAATATTCTCTCTGCGAACCATGGAAATCTATCGTGGTATTGGATTATACCTTTGATGTCAACGGCTATAGCTATTGTCCTTTTAAAGGAGACGAGAAAGATTTCTTTAAATGGGATAAGTTTTATAATGTTTGTGAGTATGGGGGTGAATATTGTTGCCGCAAATTTCTTTCCGTCGCAACCTGTTTTTGAAATGCCCATTCTTAGGTTCATGACATCTTCTTTTAGAAATCCGTCAGAAAGGATAGGCCTAACAGAAGATCTGAAGAAACGTTATAATGCTGTTGATTCTGCGATGGTCTCTCGGCTGTATATAGATAGTAGCCGAAATAATGTTATGATCTTAGTAGAATCGTGGGGAATTCCTATCGATACAAATATTTTCAATGATGAAATGAAGATATTTGAAGGAAGCTTGAATGTTGCAGGGACTCATTCCCGAATCTATTCTAGAACTCGTGGTGCCGAAAGAGAGGATCTGGTTGATTCCATAATTAAAAATGAAAATGGTTCAAGGGATTCGGTGTTTATTCCAGCAGTCTTAAGCAGCAAGGGCTTTAAATCTGTGTTTATGTTTGGGGGTGATTCCTCCATCCAGCACCGAGATCGGTATATTCACCGATTGGGTTTTGACGAAGTTGTCTTTACCAAAGAGATTTCTTCTGACAGTGTGATTGCGTTAAAGATTGATTCCATGTTGAATGACTCCTCATCAAAAACATTCGTGGCCTGGACTACTCGCGATACTCAATTCCCTATGGGAGATGATGCTGCTACAGTAGAAAAGATATACTTCGAAAAGATGTTTAACACCTTGAAAATTGTTGCGGAATTAGCCAAAAAACACCCCGAAACTCGCTTTATAGTGCAGGGGGACCATGAACCCATTTTGTCGCCACAGGAGTTTAGGCAAAAATTCTACCGCAGATGGGTCCCCTACGTGGTGTTGAACTGATTTTTAATACTAACTTTGCAATATGACTGCAAATGCTCAAAATCCATTGATTTCCGTTGTTTCTCCGGTTTACCGTGCGGAAGAAATTGTGCACGAGTTGGTTTCCCGCTTGGTGACGGAACTTTCTACCATTACAGAAAATTTTGAAATTATTCTGGTGAACGATTGCTCTCCGGATAAGTCCTGGGAAAAGATGGTGGAGGTGTCTGCGAAAGATTCTCGTGTGAAGAGTGTGAATCTCAGTCGCAACTTTGGGCAGCATTATGCAATCTCAGCGGGATTGAGTCTGGTGAAGGGTGATTGGACTGTGGTGATGGATTGTGATTTGCAGGATGACCCTAAGGAAATTCCGGCACTTTTTGCAGAGGCCCAGAAAGGTTTTGATGTTGTATTTGCAAAACGACAGTACCGTGTAGACGGATTTTTTAAGAAGATGTCGTCCACTTTGTTCCATATTTGCTATCGCTACTTTAGTGGTATTAAGACTGATAAGACTATCGCGAATTTTGGCATATACAATAAAAAGGTCATTAAAGAATTTAATAAGATGTCGGAACGTGCAAGATCGTTCCCTTCGCTGGTCGCCTATCTTGGCTTCAAGACTACGGCAATTCCTGTAAAGCACGGTGCACGTTTTGCTGGAGAAACTAGCTATACCTTGTCTAAACTTATTCAACTTAGCTTTGACGTCACCATTGCCAATAGTAATAAACCCTTGAAGCTGGCTGTGGAATGGGGCTTTGTTTTGGCGGCTCTTTCTTTCTTGCTTGCCGTGTATAATTTGATTGCCTATAATCTTGGAGCCATTCAGGTTCCTGGCTTTACCACCACGGTTTTCTCCATTTGGTTTGTGGGTGGTTTGTTGTTGGCCATGCTGGGGATTGTCGGCTTGTACGTGGGCAAGATTTTTGATCAGGTCAAGGGGCGTCAGCTTTTCATCATTTCTGAAAAAGTGAACTTCGAGGACTAAATGGAATTCTCGAAGTATGGTGTAACATTGCAGAGATTGACAGAAGACAAGATTGAACTTGTCCGTCGTTGGCGCAATGATCCGAAGATTTCTCAGTACATGGAATATCGCGAGCATATCACTGCCGACATGCAAAAGAAATGGTTTGCGAAAGTTGATAACGACCAGAATTATTATTTCATCATCTGCTATAAAGGTCAAGAAATCGGCTTGACCAACGTGAAGGATGTTGACTTAACTGCAAAAACAGGTGAAGGAGGCATTTTCATTTATGAAGATTCCTACCTGAATACCGATGTACCCTTTCGTGTCATATTTGCATTGAACGACTTTTGCTTTGATGAATTGAAACTGGAATCCATGGTAGCGCACATTATGAGCGATAATAAGCGGGCCATTGATTTCAATGTTCTGCTGGGTTATAAAGAGAGCCCGGAAACGCCAAGTGATGCGGCGAAACTGACTTATACACTTTGCAAAAATGATTATTTTAAACAACGAGATAGATTCGCTAAGGTCCTTATTCGAGGTTAGTCTTTATGAATATTAATGAATTTGTTGCTTTATTTGCTGAACAGTTTTCTGACCCTACAGAGACTAATTTTGCACCGGAAACGAAGTTCCATGAATTGTCTGGTTGGACCTCTATGACAGCCTTGTTGGTTATTACTGTGATTGAGGAAAACTTTAGTGTATTGCTGTCTAGCGATGAGTTTCGCAATGTACAAACAATTCAGGAATTATACGATTTGATTCAAGAGAAGAAAGGCTAGATCCTTCGCTTCGCTCAGGATGACGAAGGGATGATGCTGTAGGTGACACGGATGGTATATGGCGATTTTAGAGTATAATAACATTGGGATTTCTGCTGTTGCGGCATGTGTGCCGAAACGTGTAATGAAGAATTCTGATTTGGCAGGATTCCTGAATGAAGAAGAACTCAAGCGCACCTTGGGCTATATTGGAATTCGTGAAAAGCGTTACGTTGACGAAGGTGTTTGCGCATCGGATTTGTGCTGCCAGGCCGCTGAAAAACTGTTTGCAGATAACAATGTTGACCCTGCAGAAATTGATGCTGTTATTTTCTTGAGCCAGACCCCTGATTATCGCCAGCCTGCCACGGCACCTAGCTTGGCTCATCGATTGGGTGTTCCTACATCTGTTTTGTCCTTTGACGTGAATTTGGCCTGCTCCGGCTTTGTATACGGCGTGGCAACCTGTTTCTCTTTTTTACAGAATCCGGGAATTCGCAAGGCTTTGCTTTTGGTTGGCGAGACCATGTCCAAGACCATATCTCAGAAGGATCGTGCCACGGTTCCTCTGTTTGGTGATGCTGGCACGGCAACCCTTATTGAAAAGGGTGACTTTGGTACTTCTGCATTCTCCTTGAATTCCGATGGCAGCAAGATGGATGTTCTGAAGATGCCCTATGGAGGCTATCGCAATCCCAGCTGCGAAGAGGGTTTGAAAGAAGTTGAAGACGAACACGGTAACATCAAGAATGGTGAAACCTTGCGCATGGATGGCATGGAAGTTTTTAACTTCGGCATTCGTGCAGTTCCCTCGGACATCCGTGATTTGCTGAAACATTTGAACAAGACTATCGATGATGTTGATTTGCTAATCTATCACCAGGCTAACAAGTTCATGACGGATTTCTTCAGTAAGCATCTGAAAATCCCGGCAACAAAGACGCCATATTCTTTGGATCGTTTTGGTAATACCAGTTCTGCGTCGGTTCCTTTGACTATTGTGTCAGAGCTGTTTGATAAAGAAAAGTTCTCTGCTCGTAAGTCCGTTCTTTTTTCAGGATTTGGTTCTGGACTTTCATGGGGAACCGCCTGGCTGAATCTTGAAAAGACAAAAATTTCTGAACTGGTAGAATACTGATGACTCACATTTTTAGGAATACAACTGCGGAACTTCTCTTTGGCGGTGCTGGCTATAGCTACTCCGGTTACGATGAATTGAATGTTCCCGAAGTAGAAGCTGATTCCTATGTGTGGTTTTATACAGCCCCGATTTTGCCGGATGCTTTGTCTGCCGCAAAAGAAATCAATAGCTATGCGGAACGCCTGAGTTTTGTCCATTCTCAATTGCCTGCAACAAAACCTCTGTATGTTTTTACGCTTGTGGATCTTTTTGATAGCAAGTATGAATCGACGGACTTTTCCGTAGCTCAGTCCATTGCAGATTTCAATAAATTTGTTCTTGATTTCGCCAACAAAAATTCCAATGTCAAGATTGTAGATTTTGCTGCGTTTTGTAACCGTTATACTCAAACAGACTTGGTAGATTGGAAATTCTACTTTATGTCTCAGGCGGCAATTAGTCCGAAGCTCGCCGGACCTTTCAGAAAATGGTTCGTCGCTGAAAAAGAGGCTACGGTAAAGACTGCAAAAAAGTGCCTGGTTCTTGACTTGGACAATACACTGTGGGGCGGAATCCTTGGGGAAGATGGTCCGGAGCATTTGAAAATTGGCGGCGACTATCCTGGCAAGGCTTTCCATTTCTTCCAGGAACAGATCCTTGAACTGCAGAAGCGGGGAATCATCCTTGCTGTTTGCAGCAAGAACAACGAAACGGACGCATGGGATTTTATTGAAAATAGCCGAGACCTGATTCTGCGTAAGGAACATTTTGCGGCCTGGCGCATTAACTGGACTGACAAGGCTACAAACATCCGTGAGCTTGCCCAGGAACTGAATATCGGCTTGGATAGCATGGTGTTCCTGGATGATTCTCCCACGGAACGGGAGCTTGTGGCGACCATGATTCCCGAAGTGGTTGTTCCAGAATTTCCGACGGCACCCTATGCGTTGCCTGTATTTTTCAACGACTTGAAAAATCAGTATTTCAAGATTTATCAGGCCCGCGCAGAAGATCGTGAGAAAACTCAGCAGTATAAGGCCAATGCAGAACGCCATCAGTTGCAATCTCAGTTTACGAACATAGATGATTTCATCAAGAGTCTGAATATTGAGACGACCATCCGTGTGAACGACGATGCGGACTTCCCCCGAATCGCACAGATGAGCCAGAAGACCAATCAGTTTAATTTGACCGGTAAACGTTATACAGATCTTGATGTGGTTGATGTGAAGGCTGCGGGTGGCTTTGTGTTCTCTCTCTCTGTGAAGGATAAATTCGGGGACAGCGGCATGACCGGTGCTGCGATTGTGACTGTAAACGGAGACGAGGCCTCTATTGAAAATCTGTTCCTAAGCTGCCGAATTCTTGGCCGAAAGATCGAGAACACCTTTATGAAGGCTATTCTTGATAAACTGCAGGCTGCTGGGGTGAAAAACGTCCGCGCCAGCTATGTTAAGACGTTGAAGAATGGTTCTGTGGCTGATTTTTATGAGACAGTCGGTTTTAGTACGCTAAAAAAATGTGAAAATGAGTCGTTATACCAGCTGAAATTTACGTAATTTTTACCTGCAACTCCCAAATTACGTGAAATTAGGTATATTTAGGGCATGATTCATCGTGATTTGACAGAATCCTTAAAAAAAATGGCAGAAGTCTACCCGATTGTCACCTTAATTGGACCAAGACAGTCTGGTAAGACAACCTTGGCTAGGGAGACCTTCCCTAGCTATACCTATGTCAATTTGGAACGTCTAGAAACGCGGCGCTTTGCAAAAGAGGACCCTAAGGGATTCTTTGAATCGTATCCGCCACCCCTGATTATAGACGAGGTGCAAAATTGTCCAGACCTGCTGAGTGAAATACAGGTGCTGAGCGATAATCTTGGAAAAAACGGCAACTTTATTTTAACGGGAAGTCAGCAGCTTTCCTTGATGCAGGGAGTGACGCAGTCTCTTGCAGGGCGGACCGCCTTGTTAACGTTATTGCCGTTGTCTTTGAAAGAACTAGTGCAAGCGGGTATCGATAAGAGTCGTGATGAAAGTCTCCTTTGGGGAGGAATGCCTAGAATTTATGATAGTGGCATTGCCCCCGGAGTCTACTACAGGGATTATTTTAGAACGTACGTAGAACGGGATGTGCGTTCCCTAATGAAAATCAAAGATTTTGACAAATTCGAAATATTTGTCAAATTACTTGCAGGACGAATCGGACAAGTTTTTAATGCATCCGCCTTGGCGGGTGACGTTGGCGTTTCGAACAAGACCATTGGCGAGTGGGTCTCCCTGCTAGAAACGTCAAATATCATTTTTAAATTACGGCCCTGGTTTGGAAATCTCGGTAAGCGACTAATCAAGTCCCCGAAAATCTATTTTACAGATACCGGGCTTGCAACAATGCTTCTTGGCATCGAAAATACGCAGCAGCTTTCAAGAGATCCGTTACTTGGAAATCTGTTTGAAAACCTTGTTGTGCTGGAAGTGATAAAAACTGCGTATAATGAAAATAAAATGACGGAGTTTTTCTACTTTAGGACTGATACTGGCGTTGAAGTAGATATGCTCTTTAAAGTTGATGAAAGGTGGAACGCTGTAGAGATCAAGTCTGCTTCTAGCGTGAATTCTGATTACTTTAAGAATATGGAAAAACTCGCTAAGTTGCCGGGATTTGAAACTCTGAACAAGAATCTTGTTTATTCTGGTGAAAATCTGAAGAATTTCAAGGGTGTTCGTTGTTGCAATTTTCAATCCGTTAGTTCCTTGCTGTTATCTTATGAAGAAGGAAATAGTGTATGAAAGAAAAACTTCTAAATATCTTCAAGGAAACTCTGGAAGTTTCTGACATTGATGAAAATGTTTCCCAAGCGAACTGCGAAGCCTGGGATTCTATCAAGCACCTGAACTTGATCATCGCCATCGAAGGCGAATTCGGCATTTCTTTGGAACCCGAAGAAATGGAAAAGATGGTGGACTTTGCGGCAGCACTGAAAATTGTGGAAGGGAAGGCTTCCTAAGGTTCTAATATGGTTCAACTGAAAAATTCACCACCACCAGAATTTCTAAACGAGGAAATTAGGTGCGGTTATAAAATTCCGGTCGAGATGAAAAAAGCTTGGAGTGTGCAGTTGGATCTTGCACAAGAATTGTTTCGTGTGTGCAATAAATATAATCTCAAAATAGTAGCAAACTTTGGAACCTTACTAGGCGCCGTCCGTCACAAAGGATTCATCCCATGGGATGATGACATGGACTTTACCATGTTGCGAGAAGATTATGAAAAACTTTGTTCTATTGCAGAAACAGAATTTAAATATCCATATTTTTTCCAGTTTGATAATTCTGGAAAGAGCTTTGTTAATGGTCATGCAAAATTAAGGAATAGCGAAACTACTGGAATTGTATCGGATGAGCTTAATCGCAATTTGAACTATAATCAAGGAATTTTTATAGATATTTTTCCTCTTGATAATGTTTATGATAACAAAGTTGCTCGATATTTTCAGATGAAAACAGCTTGGCTGTTTAGAAATTTGATGCTCGCATTTGCATATTTTTCAACAAGATACTTTGAGTCCAAGGGACTTGTCCGTATCCCTAAAAAGGTATTTCATTTCGTTGTAAATAAACCTTTTGGATTGCTTCAAGTAATAGCGTATAAGTTGATGATGAAGGTGTCCTTAACTTGCAGAATGAAAGAAACAAAAATGGTTTCTGGATTGTCTTTTAGCGATGCGTTGAAGACTGTTTGTCGAGATGATTTGAAAAATGTTGAATTGATGAATTTTGAGTATATCAAAATTCCTGGTTTACTGCAATATGACAATGTTTTGAAAGTATGGTTTGGGGATTGGAAAACGCCAAGAAAGGCGGCTGCAACGCACAGCGGAATTATTTTTGATACTGAAAAAAATTACATAGAATACTTAAAAAATGAATCAAAGTAGTGTTTAGTTAATGATGATAGAATTCGAAAAAGTGAGCGTGTTGTGAAAGAAATGACTTTGAAGGAAATTCAGTCTTTTAGTTTGGATATTTTAAAAGATGTTCATTCATTTTGTATTGCTCGTAATATAAAATATTCATTAGCGTACGGCACATTAATTGGAGCTATTAGGCATAAGGGCTTTATTCCCTGGGACGACGATATTGACATTATGATGCCGAGAGATGATTTTGATTTATTTTGCAAAACATATAAATCAAAAAAATTTCGTATAGCGTCTCCCTATGACGAAAAATGTTGGATAAGCTTTGCTCGAGTCTATGATTCCGATAGAACATATGTGGACTCTCCTTGCGAATGGGGTGATTTTGAGTCTGGTGTGTGGATAGACATATTCCCTCTCGACGGCGCAGATGATGAAATAAAAATTTTCAAAAAGGATGCTGAGAGAGCTCGGTGGCTATGGATGAAACAAGTTTTTTTTAGAGACGCCAAGAGCCCTTTTGTATCGCGTTTATCTTTTTTATTTAATTTTAAATTGCTGATAAAGAAAATTTTCTTTAGGAAAAATCAAAAACTTGCAAAAATAAATTTTGCGTTGACACAAAACGCAAAACGCTATAAATTTGGAGAAACAAATCATTGGACTCAGTTTGTTTGTATGGATGATAGAGATCGGAATTACCAGCTAATTGAAGATTTTGCCTCTGTATATGAAATGCCGTTTGAGGAACAAACTTTTATGGTCTTAAATGGTTATGACCGCTATTTAAGAACGATTTATGGCGATTATACGAAACTTCCCCCAGAATGTGATAGAGTTCCAAAACAGTATAAGATGAAATTTTACTGGAAGTAATACATTGTTAAAGTAATGTTGATCGAGATTTTAAAAAAACACTCTGCAATTTTAAAAAATGCAAGCTGTCTGACTGTGGTAGAAATCGCAAGTCTTGTTATGCCGTTTGTCACCTTGCCGTATTTGCTTCGAACTGTTGGTGCGGAAAAATATGGTATGGTTGTTTTTGCTCAAACAATAGCCGCTTATTTCTCTTATCTCATAAATTTTGGGTTAGATGTTTCTGCTGTTAGAGACATTTCTATAAACAGAGATTCCAATGAAAAGCTAAGCAAAATTGTTTGCACTGTTTTAAGCACAAAGCTTCTGTTTTTCTTGATTTCTTTACTTTTGCTGAACTTTGGACTGACGCTTTTCCCGATAGGAAATTTGCGAATATCATTGTTTTATTTTGCTTTTTTGGGCTGTTTTGCTGATGTGTTATACCCGACTTGGTTTTATCAGGGAATTGAAAAGATGAAATATTTGACTATTGTCAAAACAATATCAGTCCTGGTATATACACTATGTATTTTTTTGTTTGTGAAAAATCCAATTCATTTTGAACGAGTTGCTTTGATTCAATCTCTATGTAATATATTAGCTGGGGCAATATCTACTTTTATTTTACTGAAAATAATAAAAGTAAAATTAGTGATTCCGTCTGTCAGCGAGATAATAGCAACTATAAAGGACGGTTTCCCTTTTTTCTTGTCAAGAATTTCAAATTTTTTCAACAGTTCTCTTGCAAAAATTGTATGTGGAACTTTTTTTTCCATGCAATTGGTTGCTGCATATGATCTTATGTCCAAAGTGGCTTCGGGTATGTCTTTACCAATGTCTATGTTAAATCAGGCTGCTTATCCTTTTATTGCAAAAGAAAAGAACCGTTCTTTTGTCGTGAAATTTTTTGTAGCTGTAATGATGATTTCTGCCTTGTTGGGGACAACGATGTTTATTTCGGCCCCGTTAATGGAATTTATTTTTGCGAAAGGATCTCTGCCGGAGGCAATTCCTTTAATTAAAATTGCTTCTGTTACGGTATTTTTTATTGGAATAGATGTTTGTATGGGGGCGCCGATTCTCATTTCTTTTGGGTATTCGGCCCCTTTTAATAGAAGTGTTTATTTGGCTTCTGCCGTACTTGTTCTTGTTATTGTTGGTTTATATATCCTTGATGGAATTACTTATAAAAGTTTTGCTTTGGCCTATTTACTAGCTGAAATTACAACGACAATCTATAGATTTTACTATTGCAGAAAGTATAACTTAATTGACTTTTCGTTACTTCATGGATTGCGATGATTTTAATACATTCAATTTTATTAAACATCCTGTTACTGGGTTAATCATAAAATTAAGAAACCTTATATGAGATGTTATATGTAGGATTATTATGACACTTGATGTATAAAGAACAAGAAATGGCAACGATGTAGGTAAATTTAATCGTTTGATTAGCTCAAAAAAGCCATATAAAATTAAAGTATGGTATATGTAAAAGAATAGCGTCTTTTGACCATAATTGCTGAAAAAAGAAGATTTTGAACGCGATAAACAAAGTATCGATAGACCTATTAATGTAGCCGTAGATATAAAAATAAATCTGTATATTACGGCATCTTTCCAATAGAAACCTGAATAATTATAGTTGAAAAAGCCCCATATTATTTTATTGATGTCGAAATTGATAAATACGATACAGATTATTAATGATGCTGATAAAATCAAGATTGGGGGAATAGTCTTTTTTTGAATTGTAGAAATAATGTTGTTTCTTTTAACAACAAAACCTGCCAAAAAAAAGAAAAGATATACGCATGTTCTTTGTGATGAAAGGAAACCATTGATAGGGAAAAAACCTGATATGAGACTAAAAGCAAATGCTGAAGGTAGAATTAATGAACTTCTAAAAAAATTAGAGGGGATGAACTGATGTATGAATCTCCATGAAAATAAACTTATGAGATACCACATTGACCAACTTGCGTCAATAAGCATTTCTTTAAAAGAAATTGAACGCATTTCAATGAACTGATGAACGCAACAAAACAAAACAAAAGTTTCCAATAATTTTATTTCAGAAAAAATAAAATGTTGACGTTGGTCTTTATCTTTCAAGTTGTATTTTTGAAAAATATCCGCTTAGGAAAATAAAAAGAGGCATGTGAAATAAATTTATGAAATTGTAAATTCCTCTGCAAATTGCAGAGTTTTCATAATAGTTTCCCAAACAGTGCCCGAAAATAACGCATACGATGAGCATGTATTTCAAAGCATCTAACGATTTGTCTCTTGTTTGCATTGAGTTTCTATAGCTATTGTGTGTATCTAAGCGAATTTAAATTCAAACTACATTATGGAGTTGATAGCTTGCTGCAATAAATTCATTGATTTTTGTCGGTGATATTCTATAATAGAATTCACAGGTGCGTAATCAATATCATAATTTGTTAGTGGTAGCGTATCAAATTCCCAAACAATCCTGTTGTTCAGGTGGCAAATTTTGGAAAGCGAAAGCATCCTGCTGTTTTCTTCATCGCATTTGTCTAGATACAAGTAAAAGTTTTTATTGAAAATTATTGAGAAAAGCATCGCGTGGTAACTGTTTGTTATTATACATTTCGCATTATGTATTAGCCAAAGGAAATCTTCTGGAGACACTTCATATAGTTGTATTGCATTGGGATAGACTGAGGCTTTGGGAGGACAAAATGATCTTTTTAAAATGACCATTCTGCAATTATTTTTTTTTGCAAATTTATCAGCTTGATTATATATTTGATATGAATAGTTTAACGAATATACAAGAATGAAATTTTCATGTATAAGTTCGTCATGGCTGATTAAAGTTTGGTATTCTTCTTTTGAGAGAAGTAGTGTTGGGTCCAAGACGCATTCTGCGTCATTTCTTCCCAAAGTCTTGCATAATTCAACTCCGTTCTCTTCTCTAACAAGCAACTTGTCAAAACGATTTATTCGATGTTGATAATTGTTGAATTGTTTTTGGGGAATAGTTTTTAATCCAAAACTAGCTGCATATGAAAGACCTTTTCCGTTGAAATAATCTAGCATATAAATGTCCTGGCAAGGGACCTTAATCCCATTCCAAACTTGATCACTACCGACAAGAATTGCAGAATACTTGTTGAGTACGCCATTTCGGATGTCAGTGCAAGTATATTTTTTCCTTGAGTAAGGGATTTTTCTGATTAGGCTAGAAAATTTTTTTATTCGTTTAGCTTCTTCTTCAGAGTGATCCTTCTTTTTAATTAACCAATCTTCAATTCTCCACTTTATGAGATAAAATATTTTTTTGATGGATTTCGTTTTATAGTAAGAAACGCAATTTATTAGCAATTTTTTTTTGTTAACGACTTTTTCTGACCAAATACCTTCTATATTGATGACTTCAAAAGGTAGACTGCTGGGCTTGATTTTTTCAATAGCTTTGCAAAGAGCGTAAGATTGTAGTCGTGTTCCGTAATTGAAAAATACCAAGGTAAGAATTCCGAGTTTCTTCATTGTTGTATTCTCCCTAATATTTTACAAATCTTACGTAATTTCTTTTCTCCCAATGAGAGCAAAATGCAAAAATAAATTTTTCTACTAAGTCGTAAAGGGAAGAACTTCTGTTGAGTTTCATGCCATGTGTGCTGTTTAAGATATTTTTTTGCAGCATCGTTGTTTATTGGTTTGTGACTACTTCTTAATCCGCCGTTGGTTGAAAATTCTTGCCAAGATCTTTCTGTTGTTTCAATTTTTTTTGAACAATCTTTGAGTAATTTTTCACCCTGATTTGTGTTTACAATGATTGCCGAAATACCTTTTGTGTAGTTCTTTTCATTAAAAGGAATCTTGTTACCAATTCTCCAAAAGTCAGCTAGCGTAATGTCTGCATAGTAACCCTGATGGTTGCTTTTGAAATTACAGTCATAACAAGATTCTCTCATGAAGTACTCCTTAAAAAAGGCGTTATAGTACTCATTTTCATCAAGAACCTTTCTAAGCACTTTCCCGTTTTCCAGGGTGAGCTTTAACTGGAAAAGTCCTGATCTCCAACCTCGATCTTTTGTTCTAAAATTACAATCAATAACTTTTGATCCGCTTTTCGTTTCTATTTCCTTTAGGTAGGATCTAAAACTCTCTGGAGATGGTACTCCTTGGCATAAAATATCCAAGAGGTAAAGTTTTTCGTAATTTTTATTGAGAAAATGCTTGAGCCCCGCAATTTGGCAAGGTGTTCCGCAATACAATACAGTTCTTCCTTCCTTCAAAAATTTTTCCGTTTGGCGAAAAGTGTCGTTTACATCGCTTTGCACATACTTGGATCTTCGAATGAGGTCTAAATTATCCTGGCGTTCAATTGCTTTATGCTTGAGAGACATGTTTTCGTCCCAGGCGGCGCCAAAAACGATGCCACCAATGGATAAAATATGTTCTGCGAAAGCTGTGAAAATTCCTCCGGAAGAACTTTGCTCGCGTATGCCAACAGATTTATTCCATGCTGCAAGACATGTTTGGATTTTTTCATGGCAGTTTCCCTTTAACGCCTTTAGGTTCAGCACGGGGCACGCGTTCAGGCACAATCCACACGCTTTACAAAGATCTTTGTTTATGGTTGGATATGCAAATCCATCTATATCTTTTATGGATATGGCTTTGTTTTGACACTTTTGTTTGCAAGCCATACATCCAGTGCATTTGGACTGTTCACATAAGCGAATATTTGCAGGGGTGTGCTCCATGACGTTTTCCCGAGAAGCTAGATGTGTCTTTTTTGAAGTAGATTTCTAAATGCTTTTATGAGTTTATCATAGTCTTCTGTGGTTAATGCTCCGATATGGCCAACTCTAAAAACTGAATCCTTTAAAAATCCTCCATTAGGACATATCCAAATGCCGTATTCTTCTTTTAGTTTTAGAAAAATATCATATGCGGATGCGGTTGTTGGGTGGAGAGGAGTCACTGCATTGGATAACGATTCTGAAACGATTTCGAGGGGCAGATTCTTTATTTTTTCACGAAAATAAGTTGCCAATGCTTTTGTTCGTTCAATTTCTGCTTCAACGCCGCCATTTGCGTCAATTACCAAAAGCCGGGCATGGATTTGACGAAGAATTCCTACAGCAGGCGTCCATGGGGTCTGGCCTCGTTCTGCATTTTTGAGTGCTATTTTTAAGTCTAAATATTGACATTTGCATTTTGTTTCTTCGATGCGCTTTTGTGCCTTAGGAGAAAGAATCATGATGGATATTCCTGGGGGACATGCGAGAGCTTTCTGAGAACCCGTAATCATGATGTCCGCTTCAAGTTTTTCCATATGGAATGGATCTGCTAAGAATGTGCTAATGCAGTCAACGATTAGGAACAATCCGTTTCTCTTGCAAAAGTCACTAATAAGGTCCATATCATAATGGACTCCAGTGGATGTTTCGTGTTTATTGACGATAAAGGTTGTGTATCCCTTTCCTTCATATTCAGCAAGGTGCTCTGCTTTTAGGGCTTTCCCAACATCAAGTTTTATTTCTGAAAAAGGAATGTCATGTAAATCGCAGAGCTCTACAAATCGCTGACCAAAACTGCCTCCATTTACAACGAGGGCTCTATCATTTGGTGTCAAGGTATTCATGATTGCTGCTTCCATACTGGCGGAACCGGACCCTGTTATGAAAACAACCCGAGATTCTTCTGAGGCATAAGCAAATTTCTTGATCATTCGCTCGTTCTCAAACATTATGTTTGAGAACTCTTCTGTTCTAAAATAGGGAACCTGTTCTGCTCCTATTTCAAGAATACTTTGACTTGATTGTACGGGACCTACGGTAAAGTTAATCATATCTTAAATCTCGATAAAATTCTTTTTTTCATAAAAAGCTTGCATGATTCTTGCCATGCAAATGCTTTCTTTTCGATTTAGTTTTGTGGACGTAGGACGTTTGTTGTAAATACTACCGATGAATTCCTGAATTTCGTAGCGTAGCCCAAATCCGTCCCATTTGTAGAAGAATTTCTTTGTGTCATTTTGATTTTCGTATCGAAGTTCAAAATAATCAGTTTTCCACCAGGGGGCAGGAACGTAGGCGTAACCCTTTGTGCCAGAAATGACTAAACTTCCTTCTGTTTTTACCCCTAGACCAACCTTAAACGAACACACTGCGTTGGGGTAGAGAATGACTCCTTTCGTGTGCATGTCTACGTTTTTTTCCATTTTAGAATAGAAATTTAGACTCTTAAATTCTGGTCCCAATAACTTCAAAATCGGAAGTAAAGGATAGGAACCTTGTTCAAACATTGCTCCACCAGCTTGATTTACATCAAACTCGCGACCGCTTTTATCAAGTAACTGAGATAAGGAAGCTTCAATATCAACCACCTCTCCTATAAGACCAGATTTGATCATTACGATAAGGTGGTTGAATGCAGGACAGTGTGCAGTTTTGTTTGCTTCAACTAGAACTAGATTCCTTTCTTCAGCAATGTTATAAAGTTCATTTGCCTGCAGTTCGTTTAAAACCATCGGAGTTTCGCAAAGAACGTGTTTGCCCGCGAGAAGTGATTTTTTTATACAATCGTAATGTGAGAGATGGGGTGTTGCAATATAAACTGCATCAACATGGCTGTAGAAATCGTTTAAATTTTCGTAAGCCTTAACACCAATGTTCTTTTTTTCAAAATCGCAACATACTGCGTAATCTTGATCGTAGGCGGCAGTGATGGAAATTCCACTTACAACTTTAGCTTCAAAAGGAAAACGGCTGGCGACTCGTCCACATCCGATAATGCCTATATTGACGTTATATTGCGTTTCTGCTCTTAGTTGTGTTGAGGATATTCCTTCCGTGCGAGGAAGGTATATTACCTGGCAAAATTCGTTTAGGTAATCAAATTGTCCTTCCCAATCGGATCCTATTGCAAAAATATCAACATTGTATTTTAAAACATCTTCAATTTTTTGACCTACGTAATCTTCAATAATGATTTTGTCTGCAAGTCCTGTAGCCTTTACTGCTTCAACTCTTTCTAAAACATTATTGCGTACGTTTAGTTTGCCACGATCCTTATCAAAGCTATCGTTTGTGACTCCAACGATTAGATAGTCACCGAGTTCTTTTGCTTTTTGCAAAAGATTTATGTGTCCTTGGTGCAGAAGGTCAAATGTTCCGTATGTAATAACCTTTTTCATGTATATGAATATAAAAAAAAGAAAAATTACTAAAATTAGATATGAGTGATTTTAGGCTGCTAAAATGGCTTATTTTGAGACAATTGGATGAATATTGTATTTTATTAATGAAAAGATTTGAATTCAAAAAATATAATTCAAATTACATATCTTATCCACTAAGGTGGTGAATATGGAGAAATTTACAATGATATCTTTGATATTCTTCAGAAACATCACAAACATTCATGACTTACCTTCATCACTTTTAACAAACTGATAAGTTGCCTTGTTTCATTTTCTGAAAAAATATTTACGCGAGACAACATTTCTTCAAGGTGTTCAACAATAGAATCTAATTCAGCAGAAGTCTTGTTCTTCAGGGGTAATTTTATTAACTGTTTTCAGAGGAAAAGACTAAAAAGGCTGTTCTATAGTCTAGTAGAAAATAGTCAAATATTTTTATTTAGCAAATTCATCGTAAAAAAGACTATCTACGAAAGCTGTACGATATTTCCATACGGCCTTCTCAATTGCCGAAGCAGACTCGGTGGGTTTAGAATTCCACCAAAAACTGTCATGGAGGCGACCAAGAACTTGTTTCCAATAACGCTCAAAATTTACTCGTTTATCGCTATTTGCAAGATAACTCATGTTTTCTATGCCAAAGTCCTTCAAAAGATTCTTTTCATTTTTAGAATCAATGCAAACAAAAAAATCAGGTCTTTTCATTGTCAACAAGCGTGTTGCAATTGCCAACCCAATCCCTGTCGAATATTCAAGAATCTTACTTACGAAATCATTATAATGTTTCTTGGTAATCGCGCCTTCTAAGGGGATGCAATCTAAAGCCAAAGAAATGCACCTATCGTTGTTTTTTATTATAGGTTTAAGATCTTTTGCAGCTTGCATACTGCCAAAAAATTTCGTATCACTCTTTTGGGGTAAACCGGCCTTTTTAAATAATTCACTGTTCTGTCCCGCAATAAAGCGCCGAGCATCCAAATTTAATTCTGAAAAATGATCACAACTTCTAAAAAGTGCTTGCGAATATTCAAGAACTTTTAACCTACGTTCAATCCAAGGACCATGTTCATTATCAGCTTCTTCATTTTTTACAGTATCGTAAAACTTTTCCCACGTAAGACTCACTGATTTCATTTCATATGTTGGCCTGATTTTATCCAAACATTTATCATTAGGCAAACCAAAATCTCCAGATACTTTCTGCAACCTTGCCTGATTCTTTTTACAAAAAACCTTGTATTGTTCAAGACTTTTCTTATTAAATAATTTGCCCTGACAATAAGAATTATGAATCAACTCCAAAGCTTGCCCAACAATTTCATCAGATGTTGAAAGATCATCAATGTAGACACAGGCCTCTGTATTCCTTGAAAAAGCAGCATTCGTAAAATTAGCACTACCAACAATCAAACGAAACTTGATTTTTTTTCTTGAGTCAAAAGTGGTTTTGTTATCATCGGCAGCTTGCCAGAGCACATAATCAACTTTGCCATCTTTTAGCACATAGGTTTCTACGCCGAATGTTATCTTTATGTCATCATTGTATTTTTGACTGCATTCTTCGGCAAAATTTTGTATGGCGGAATTTCAAAGGTGCCGTTTCCGATTTTCCAGAAAGCCTTGTAATCAGTTTCTCCTTCGTCTCCGACTTTTGAGTTGGTGATATTCAAAGGGACAATAATCAGTTCATCCGAGGTTCCGTATTTTATTTGCAATCCTTCGTAATTGAGAAATTGGATTGTCCTGAGAGGTGTTTTCGTCTTTGTATTTTCTTTTCTTGACATGAAAGTTTCTTTTGGCTAGTGGATGAGTCTTGCTGAAAAGATAACTTAACGTCATTGCTTTTTTTTCAGAAATTTATTATTTTAGGAGATAAGGCTTCTTGAAATAACCTTTAGTGGTTGGCCGCAGACATACTTAACATATTGACGGATTACCTGCAATTTATTTGGCATTAGTAGCAAATAAATGCGGGTGATTGTAAGTTTCATTTATAACAAGAGGGTATGTCTATATGGCTACTTATCGACTAATTGTAAGATTACAGCGAAATCACGACGAAAAACGAAAGATCATCAATACCGTTCTAAGAAGGAATTGCTTGGAATGCTTCTTTTGCGGTGCCTACTATGAATTTCATGCAAATTCTAATCCGAAGAAGATTGCGGAATCTGTTATGGACACTTTGGATTCTGATGAGTTGGTTTCTTTGGAACCCTTAGATAAAAGTTCTTCGATTGGCTGGTTTTGCGAGTTCGGTGCAAATGGTTGTGTTTGCGTGTCTTGACGCCCCAAAAAAGAAAACATTATAAGAGCGTATGTTGATATCAGCTACGATATGAAAGAAGCAATTTTTTGAAAGCAATGACAAAACCATAATAAAGGATATTTTTCGGCCTAAAGAGCTATGTCAAAAAAGGTCCACCTCGTAAAGAGATGAACCTTTTTCGAATTTGAACCAAATTCTAAGAATTAGTTTGCTGAAGCAGTATTGAGCCTCAAGAAGTTCGGGGTAAGAACATCGCAATTGCCATCTGCACCACCAGAAACAGCTGCTGCATAGAGAACCATACCACCAGAAGAGCCGTTAGCAGAAGTTGTCAAGCTCCAAACACTGTTTGCCTGGCAGTCATTCAGAGTGGCCTTGCTAGAAGCTGTCCAATAAGCCACATATGCAGCATATGTGGTGGTTGAGGTGTTTCCGTAACCTGTGGCATCATCGCAAGTTTGGGCACTTGCACTTACACCACAATAGTAGTAGTTAGAGGAATTCTTCATGACGTAACCAATCTGTTTCCAGTTACCAACATTGGTGCCCTTTTCAGCGACGTATGCGTCCTGCAACTTCACGTATTCACCGGCTGCGGGGCCGACTTCAGATGCCTTGGACTTTGCGATCATGCCGAACAGCTTAGGAACTGCAACAGCGGCCAAGATGCCCATGATAACGATCACGACCATCAATTCAATAAGGGTAAAACCTTGCTTCTTCATAGTGTACTCCTTGTTATTGTGACACATTCTTTTGAGATTCACAGCTCTTGAAGCGTTTGTGTTTCAGAGTGTTTACTCTCGTTTACATTGATAAATATACCTCAATTTTTTCGAAAGTCAATAGTTTTGTCAAACTTTTTTGCACTTTTGTCAAAGTTTTTTCACGTTTCTGTCATAGAATTGTCATGAAATTTTACTTTGTACCAAAAGAAGTCTTCCAAAACCGTCTAAATTTCTTAAAAAACGGGGGATTTCCTCAATTTTTTTGATGGACTTAAGTATACAAATATTTTTCATCTGTGTGAGGCATTCATAAAAAAAATGTGAGAAAAAGTTATTCTTATTTGGAATATTGTGAAGTTTTTCACACAATTCCCATTTTACGCTTTCGTTCAAAATGCACTCGATCCGATAAATAGCCCTCAAAAAGTTCCTTTTAAACCGCCCTATATCCTGCGAATTCGCATCAAAATATCTTTTAATTTCCATCGGCACGATCGATAGCGCATCAAAATATCTTTTGATTGACTTTGTATCCGACAAAAGCGAATTAAAAGTTCTTTTAATCCACTTTGCATCCGTCAAAAGGGCTTTAAAAGTTCCTTTAATCGGCATCGGCACGATAAATACCGCCTAAAAATTTCTTTTGATTCGCCCTGCATCCGACAAAAGCGGGTTAAAAGTTCTTTCAACCGGCATCTGCATGATAAATACCGCTTGAAAAGTTCTTTTGATCTGCCTTGCATCCTGCGAATCCGCATCAAAATATCTTTTAATCCCCTTCGGCACGATAAATAGCCCTCAAAAAGTTCCTTTTAAGCGCCTTGCATCGGATCAATCGAATTTCAGCAATTCCCGGCAAGGGCATAGCCATCGACACCATCCAGCACGCCACATTTTTGACCGCAATTGCTTTCGATAATAAACTGCATGAAAGTTCACCCAGGAACAAATCATCGGATTCCTTGTTATTCCCCCACTCCCTTCTTGATTTCACACCAAGGCAATAGTCCGAAATTAGACGAGATTCCGAAACAAGTTCGGAATGATGTTTTACAGGAGTCCTCCTTTATTTTCTATTATATAGTCACTATGAGTGAAAACTGCCTTTTTTGCAAGATTATCAAGGGTGAAATCCCTTCCAAGAAGATTTACGAAGATGACGATGTGTTCGCCTTCTACGATATCGCCCCCCAGGCACCGGTTCATTTCCTGGTGATTCCCAAGAAGCATATTTCCAGCATCATGGATATGCAGGCCGAAGACTGTGAACTGGTGGGTAAGCTTTTGTTCCAGGCTCAGCGTATCGCCAAGGAGCTTGGTCTCGAAGAATCCGGCGCACGTTTCGTGTTCAACTGCAAGGCTGACGCAGGCCAGACCGTTTTCCACATCCATCTGCATGTGGTTGGCGGTCAGGTGATGGGCTGGCCTCCGTTCCCGGCTAAGTAATAGGCAAGAGGCTTCTGCGCCCATGATCGTCAAGTCCCGGGCCATTGTGCTGCACCGGTTCCCTTATAGCGATTCCAGCTGGATCGTGAAGGCTTTAACCCAGGAATGCGGCGTGGTTTCGTTTATTGTAAAGGGAGGCAAACGCAAGGAGTCTCCTTTTAAGGGCGCTATGGATCCGTTGTCGCTGTGCGAGGTGGTTTTTAACCAGAATCCACAGAAGGCGGGTGGCGGGGACTTGCAGTTCATAAAGGAAGCGACGCTTCTTGACTGGCATGCGGGTTTAAGGGCGGACCTGATGAATCAGGCGGTGGCCCAGGTGATGACCGAGATTCTGCTGAGGTACGCTCCCCAGGGGGTGCCGCTGCAAGACGAGTTCGAACTGTTGGAACAGGCGCTTAGGGACTTGAATTCTGGCGAAGGCTCCAACGGCGCCGCGACGGAATCGCGGGAAGAACTGCAGCCGCGAAGGGTGCCTTCGGATGAGGTTTTTGCGCGGTGGCTGCTGGATACTTGCGACTTGTGGGGTTACCACCTGGATCTGGATGTCTGCAGCCGTTGCGAACGCCCTCTAGAAGAGCCGGCGGCGGACTTTCATCCTGAAACGGGCGGCTTGGTTTGCAAGGCCTGCCTGGGCGTGGATTCTGCCAGGGCCAAGCCCGAAACTTTGCTGGGTTTATGGAAGCTTAGGGGCGGAACTTACCCCAACTCCCCTGCCCTATCTTTAAAGTCTGCTGGGTTCGCCCGCGTATTCGTAGAAAATGCGCTCCTGGCCTACCTGCGGAATCATATCGGTTTCTTAAAAGAGATTCATTCACTAACGTATTTACAGGAGATTCGGAAATTATGCTCAGTCCAGTCGACATAATGGCAAAGAAAGCCCGTGGTGAAAAGGTTTCAATGATTACGTCTTACGACTACGCTTTCGCGCAAATGGCGGAGGCTGCAGGCGTAGACCAGATTCTTGTTGGCGATAGTCTGGCCAACACCATGTTAGGTTATAAGAAAACCAGCGAGATCGGTATGGCCGAGATGCTGATTTTCGTGGCGGCGGTTTGCCGTGGCGCACCCAACACCCATGTGGTAGCCGACATGCCTTATTTAAGCGACAAGGATCCGCAAACGGCTTATGACAACGCCCGTCGATTCCTGGATCTTGGGGCCGCTTCGGTAAAGCTGGAAGGTACGCCCGAAGGCGTGATTGAATTTTTGCGCGCCCACGATGTTCCGGTGTGTGCCCATCACGGTTTGCTGCCCCAGACGGCAGCCAACTTCAAGCAGAAGGGTCAGACTGACGAAGAGGCGGCAGCCATCGTGAAGGCAGCCAAGTTCACCGACGAGCTGGGCTGTTTCGAAATGGTGCTGGAGCATATTCCCGAAGCCTTGGGTACGGCTATCACTCAGCAGGTGAAGGGCGTTACCATCGGCATTGGCGGCGGCAAGTTTACCGACGGACAGGTGCTGGTGATGCACGACGCCCTGGGCATGCACAATCGCAAGAATCCTCCCTTCGCCCCGAAGTTCGTAGACATGTACACGCTGGGTGTAGAAGGCTTCAAGAAATACATTGACAGTGTGAACGGCAAGTAAGGCCGTCAAACGATTTTGTAACAAAGCAAAAAGCCCCGCTTTTAAAGCGAGGCTTTTCTGCTATTTAGCCGACCCCGAGAGTCTCGGGGTGAACAGCCAGATTACTTTTTCTTGCCCTTCTTAGCAGGCTTCTTTGCGGACTTCTTGGAAGCCTTAGCAGCCTTCTTGGACTTTGCGGGCTTTTCGGCAGCAGGAGCTTCTGCGGCAGGAGCGGCAGCAGGTTCTGCAGGAGCGGCTTCAGCAGCCGGAGCAGGAGCTGCAGGCTGAGCTGCGGGTGCCGGAGCGGCAGCGGGCTGAGCAGCCGGAGTCATTGCGGGTGCCGGAGCGGCTTCAGTCTTCTTGGGCTGCTTTACGTGAGAAGCAAACACAACGCGGTTGTTCTTCGGGTTGCTCTTGGCCTTCTTCTTACCCTTCTTGTCGGTCTTGGGGAGAACCAGGAGCTGAGTATCACCGAAAGCGGCGGCACGAACGTGCTTAGAGGGAACGCCCTTCTTAACCAGGTAGTCTACAACGGCGTCTGCACGCTTCTGAGACATATCCTTGTTCTTTTCAGAAGTTTTCTGGTCATCGGCGTGGCCCTGGATTTCAATGCGCAGGTTATCACGGTGGAGCATGATGCCAGCCAGCTGATCGAGAGCCTTGGTTGCACCCTTATTGAACTTGGCGGTCCCCTTCTTGAAGGTCACCAAAGACTGGAGGTATTCCAGGTCTTCATTCTTGTTAGTGGGGCAGCCATCGCCGTCAACGGCAGCTTCGCTAATGGTCCTGGGGCACAGGTCCTGAGCGTTAACAACGCCGTCACCGTCGTCGTCGAATTCGCAGCCGTTTGCGTCAACCGGAGCAGCTTCGTTAGATCCCGGGCACTTATCCTGAGAATCAACAACGCCATCGCCATCGGTATCCACTTCGCAACCATCTGCACCGACCTTCAGGCCAGGCAGAGTACCCGGGCACTTGTCGACCATGTTGGGAACGCCGTCCTTGTCATCGTCGCCAGAGAGCTTGGCCAGGGAGTCATTGACTGCGGCGACAGAATCAAGTCTTGCTCTGTTCACGGAGTCCGCCACCATGTCAATCACCTTGATGGTGTCAACAGTGGTAATTGTGTCGATCTTGGCGACGGTATCGACCTTGGCAATGGTATCAACCTTGGCAATAGTATCGACCTTAGCAACAGTATCGATCTTGGTGGTAGTGTCGATGGTTGCCATGATAGAATCCACCTTCACCTTGGCCAGAGAATCGGCACGGACCTGGATCAGGGAGTCTACGTTAACTTCGGGCTTATCCACCTTGCTGCCAAAGCGCCAGACAAAGGAGAGAGAGCCAGAAACAATAGGAGTAGAGGAATACTTGTAGGTATAGACTTCACCATCGCCCACATCATTGCGAACGTCAAAGCCTTCCTTGCCCTTGAGATCCTTGTCAGCAGTAAAGTCCAGGTTCTTGAACATACGTCCGGCAATATCCACACCCAAAGCAATATCCATATTCTTGCCGGCATGGAAACGCACACCCGGTGTAATCAGGAGCGGATCAACCGTAGGATCAATGGGAGCTACGTCATCATCCAGGTGCATTTCGCCGGAGAGTTCCAGGAAGATGTCCAGGAGGCTGATGGGAGAAAAGTTAAAGCCGGTGCTATAGGAAAGAACATCAGACTCATTATGATCCACTACGCGGATATAGCTAGCCTGGGTATTCCAACGGAGAGGAGCACCAACGCTGTTAAAGTCAAAGGTGAAAACGAGACCACCACCAAAGGCAAAGTCACCTGCGGTGTAGGGCTTGGTATCGCGCTTGCTCAGGTACCAAGCGTGACGGGGACGTACACCGGCATCTTCGCTACCGGTGGGAGCATAGAGCTGACCCAGAATAGCGAGTTTGAACAGGGATTCGTCGTTACCGACAGCGCGAACCTTGAACCAGGCTTCCAAATCGCCCAGACCCGGAGAGCGCATATCGGAGTCGCTCAAGCGGTCTTCGTGGTCGCCAACGATATCCATGTTAAAAGGAAGGACAACACCCAAGTCCAGCCAATTGGTAAAACCCATGGCCAGATTTACATTTCCGGAAAGAGCTACAGCTTCGTCGTTAAGCACAAAACGGTCGCCGTTCTTGTCGTGCATTTCGCCACCGGCAGCCATGGACCAGCAGTCCAGAGATGCATTTCCGCCGAGACCGAACGACACATTCCATTGACCGAGGGTATTGGCACCAATCTGATGCAGACCATCCTGACCACCAGCCATACCGCTCTGTGCGGACGCCATACCGGCAGCCCCAAGCACAAGCAAGGAGCCCGCAAAAATTGAACGCAGTAAACTTGTCTTCATGTTTTCCACCTTAAATTTTTATTGATTGTAGCATAAAATTAACCTAAAAAATGGTTTTTGTCCAAACAGGCCGTCAAAATGTATAGGAAAATTGACAAAAGGTTGTCACAATAGACAATTCTCATTTTTATATTATAAGATATGAAGAATATTGTCATTACCGGCGGCGCAGGCTTTATCGGAAGCCATGTAGTACGCCTTTTCGTGAATAAGTACCCCGAATACAACATCATCAACCTGGACAAGTTGACTTACGCAGGCAATCTGGCCAACCTGAAGGACATCGAAGGCAAGCCTAACTACAAGTTCGTGAAGATGGATATCTGCGACTTCGACGCCTTCTACAAGCTGATGCAGGACGAAAAGATCGACGGTATTATTCACCTGGCAGCAGAAAGCCACGTGGACCGTTCCATCAAGGATCCGTTCACCTTCGCCCGCACAAACGTCATGGGCACCCTGGCTCTGCTCCAGGCCGCAAAGCTTTATTGGGAATCCCTGCCCGAAAAGTACGAGGGCAAGCGCTTCTACCATATTTCTACTGATGAAGTCTACGGTGCCCTCAAGATGAACCATCCGGAAGGTATCGAACCGCCGTTTACCACCACTGCCTCCAGCTCTGAACACCATCTGGCATACGGTGACGACTTCTTCTACGAAACCACCAAGTATACTCCCCATTCTCCGTATAGTGCATCCAAGGCTGGCTCCGACCATTTCGTCCGCGCCTTCCACGACACCTACGGCATGCCTACCATCGTGACCAACTGCTCCAACAACTATGGCCCCTACCAGTTCCCGGAAAAGTTGATCCCGCTGTTCATCAACAACATTCGTCACAAGAAGCCGCTGCCGGTTTACGGCAAGGGCGAAAATGTTCGCGACTGGCTCTTTGTCGAAGACCACGCCCGCGCTATCGACGTTATCTTCCACAATGGCAAGATTGCCGAAACTTATAATATCGGCGGTTTCAACGAATGGAAGAACATCGACATCATCAAGGTGGTCATCAAGACCGTGGACCGTCTGCTGGGCCGCGCCGAGGGCGAAGACCTTGACCTGATTACCTACGTCACCGACCGTCTTGGCCACGACGCCCGCTACGCCATTGATAGTAGTAAGTTGCAGCGCGAGCTCGGCTGGGAACCTTCCCTCCAGTTCGAGGAAGGTATCGAGAAGACCGTGAAGTGGTACTTGGACAACCAGGAATGGCTGGACAATATTACTAGCGGTGAATACGAAAAATATTACGAGAACATGTATAATAGAGTGTAAAGTGTAAAGGTTAAAGTGGAAAGACTTTAACCTTTAACCTTTAACCTAAAAATGACACTCCAGTGTCATTTTTTATTGTTATATTCTCCCTTACTCCCCTGATGGGAGCTGTTGTAAACCAGGGCCTAGGCCGAGACTCCTAGTTAAAGGCTGCCGGACCCTATAAATCAAACTGGAATTAGAATTATGGATTTTTCTGCTGTTATTGCTGAAGAACTGAACCTGGAAGTATGGCGTGTCTCCAAGGCACTTGAATTGATGGACCAGGGTGGTACCATCCCCTTTATCGCCCGCTACCGTAAAGACCAGACGGGCACCCTTAATGAAATTGAACTCCGCGACATCAGCCACCGTCGCGACTATCTGCAGGAACTGGTTGACCGCAAGGAAACCATCCTGAAGAGCATCGAAGAACAGGGCAAGCTTACACCGGAACTGAAGGCTCAGATCGAAGCCTGTAAGGACAAGACCCTGCTGGAAGATATTTACGCCCCCTACAAGCCCAAGAAGCGCACCCGCGCAACCATCGCAAAGGAACTGGGTCTTGAACCGTTGGCTCGCCTCATGTGGGCTCAGGAAGAAACCGGCAACACCGCCGAACAGATCGCCCTCATCTACCTGTCCGAAGAAAAGGGCCTGGCTGATCCCAAGGCTGCACTCAAGGGCGCTTGCGACATTCTGGCCGAAGAAGTTGCAGACAACACCGAATTCCGTCAGTACCTCCGTAGCAAGGTGGAAAAGACTGGCGTCATGATTTCCAAGGTGAAGAAGGACTTCGAAAAGGAAGAAACCAAGTTCAAGGACTACTACGACTTTAGCGAACAGGTGAGCAAGATTCCGTCTCACCGTATGCTGGCCCTGCGCCGCGGCGAAAAGGAAAAGGTGCTCCGCCTTTCCATCGAAGTTCCCAACGAAGAAATGGTTGGCTACCTGAAGGCAAACGTCATCAAGGGCAACACCACCTGGACCCCCTATCTTGAAGCTATGTGCCAGGATGCCTGGGACCGCCTGCTGGCACCCAGCATGGAAAGCGAAGTCCGCCTGCTTTTGAAGGACGCCGCCGAAGAAGAAGCCTTCAAGGTGTTCAGCAAGAACCTGCAGGACGTTCTGCTGGCTGCTCCCGCCGGCCACAAGGCAGTTCTCGCTCTCGACCCGGGTTTCCGTACTGGCTGTAAGGTTGCCGTACTTGACGAAAACGGCAAGTTCATGGACCACGGCATTATCAAGCCCCACGAACCCTGGAACGACAAGGCCGCCTCTGCAGTTTACCTCATGGGCCTTATCGACAAGTACAAGATTGACTTGATCGCTATCGGTAACGGTACCGCCAGCCGCGAAACCGACGCCTTCTGCGCCGAAATGGCCGCAAAGTTCAAGGGCAAGGTTCCGCCCCGCGTTATCGTTTCTGAAGCAGGTGCATCTGTCTATAGCGCAAGCATGATCGCTATCCAGGAATTCCCCAAGGAAGACGTTACTACCCGCGGCGCCATCTCTATCGGCCGCCGCCTGCAAGACCCGCTGGCAGAACTGGTGAAGGTTGACCCCCAGTCCATTGGCGTGGGCCAGTACCAGCACGACGTGAACCAGCGCGAACTGAAGAAGCGCCTGGACGAAGTGGTGGAATCCTGCGTGAACATGGTGGGTGTGGATGTGAACAGCGCTTCTGCCCCGCTGCTTTCTCACGTTGCAGGCCTCAGCAATACTCTTTCCGAAGCCATCGTCAAGCACCGCGAAGCTAACGGCGCCTACGCCAGCCGCGAAGACCTGAAGAAGGTGAAGGGCTTTGGCCCCAAGGCTTTCGAACAGGCCGCAGGCTTCATGCGCATCCCGGGTGCAGAAAACCCGCTGGACGATTCCGCAGTCCATCCCGAAAACTACGCCCTCATCGAAAAGATGGCCGAAAAGGCTGGCGTACCGGTGAAGGAACTGGTGGGCAATGCCGATGCAGTCAAGGCCATCAACCTTGAAGAATTCCTTTCCGACGAAGTGGGTAAGGAAACTCTGCAGGACATCATGCGCGAACTTCAGAAGCCCAGCCGCGACCCCCGTAAGGAATTCCGTTACGCAAAGTTCGACGACAAGATCAAGGAAATCAACGACCTAATTACCGGTAGCTGGATGGAAGGTGTGGTTACCAACGTGGCTAACTTCGGCGCCTTCGTTGACATTGGCGTTCACCAGGACGGCCTTGTACACGTTTCCGAAATCAGCGACAAGTTCGTGGAAGACGCAAAGACCGTTCTTACCGTGGGCGACGTGGTGAAGGTACGTGTTGTTGCCGTTGACGCCAAGCTGAAGCGTATCAGCCTTTCCATGAAGACCGAACAGGTTGATGGTGTGGCCGGTGCAGGCGTTAGCGGTCCTCGCGGCCAGCGCGTCGGTGGTCCCCGTGGTCAGGGCAATGGTCGTGGCGGCTTTGGCGGTCGCGACAACCAGAACCGCGGCAGCCTCCAGGGTCACGCTACCATCGCAGATCTCAAGGCAAAGATTGCAGGCAAGGGCACTCCGGGCCAGGGCAACCGCAACGCCCCCGCTCAGCCCGCCAAGGTCAACCCCCTCCTCAAGTCTATGATGAAAAAGATGAAATAGGTTATCAAGCGCAAGTGCTTGCACTTGCATTTGATAACCGCCACATCTAGCACTGCGAAGCTGTGCCAAGTTCAAATAGAGTCTAGTTCAAATAGCCGCAAGGCTGAGGTTGAAATTGAAAGTCCGGGAGTTTTGCTCCCGGGCTTTTATTTTGCCATTAAGTGAAATTTCTCACGTTCAATCTTGTCTTAAATATGTAAACTTGTTTTCACTATCTACACTTCCTATATTGTTGTAATGATGAATAAATTCGCTTTGAAATTCGCTTGTGGCCTAATCCTCATCACGGGACTCACCTTGCTGGTCCTGGCCATAACTGGAAATCATAAGAAACCCCGAAATATTGTTCGCGACTACTCTGTCGTACCTGAAGGCTTTGCGGAACAGCAGAAACTGGCCAACAGCAACTCTTCCGAATCCTTTACCGGTACAGTCATCATGCCCACCATCGACGAAATATCCGTCCACGGCAATATGGAAGGCGGCATGGCAGAAATCGAAAAGTTCATGAAGGACCGTACCAACGGCCTGAATTACATCTACAAGAAATTCCAGAAGCAGAACCCCGGCTTCGAAGGCAGCCTCTCCCTGGACGTTACGATCGACGTGTGTGGCGACGTAGTCGGCATGACCGAAATCGCCTCCACCACCGGCTACCCCAGATTCAATAACGAAGTCAAGAGTTCCCTCTCTAGGCAGAAGTACCCCAAGACGACCCAGGGGCACTACACCCTGTCATTCACCCTGAAGTTCGTGAACCAGGTTCCCGTTTCAGAAAAGGGCAATGTAAAGCCGTTGCCGCAGTCACCGGCGGATAGCGTTGCGGAAAATTGACGTAAGTTGTCAAAAACGTGTAAAACTTTTTATCAAAATTTAACGTTTTACACCCGACATTCCATAAAAATAACCGAAAAGAAAGATTTCAGCGTGTAAAATTTGCTTATTTTACGGTTCATGAGTATTGCTCTTGAACGTTTGTTTGACTACGACGACTTCCGCAAGTTCTTGCAAGATTACTTCGAGGAACAGAAAAAGATGCGGGCCGTTTTCTCCCATCGTTTTTTTGCGGCAAAGGCCGGCTTCAGTAGCAGCTCCTACTGCCTGAACGTGATTCGTGGCCGGTTCAACCTGACCCAAAAATCCATCGAGAAGATCGCCAAGGCCATGGAATTCGAGCCCCTGCAGAAGTCCTACTTCGAGGCGCTGGTGCAGTACAACCAGGCCCATCAGGTAGACGAACGCGAAAACGCCTGGGAACAGATCCTGCAAATCCGCAAGCAGCTGGAATTTTCCCACATCACCACCCGAGAGCAAGTCTATTTTTCAAAATGGTACTACCCCATCGTCAGGGAACTGGCCGTTTCTTCTAACTGGAACGGCGACTATATGACCTTGGCCCGCCTGGTGGAACCCCAGATTACCACGGAAGAGGCACGGGAAGCCATCAAGAACTTGCAGGAAATGGGGATAATCAGACAGGTTGACGCAGACAATGGAGAAGTCCGTTTCGAGGAAACCGCCCAGATGCTGGATGCCACCCGCATCCCACCCATGGCCCTGCGACAGATCCGCCGCGAATATATGCAGCACGCCATCGGCGCCGTGGAATCCAAGCCCAAGCAGGAACGATTCGCCGCATTCACCACGCTGGCCATGAGCGAAAGTTCCTACGACTACGCCGTCGAAGTTCTGGAAGAAGCCCGCAAGAAGATCATCACCCGCGCCGCCAACGACCCCAACGTGGAGCGAGTCTATGAAATGATGCTGGTAGCATTCCCCATGAGCAAGAAGGTTTCAAAGGAGGACAAGGTCTAATGAACATGCCGAATTTGAAATTCTTGCTGATTGGCGCTGCCATCGCCTCCTTCGTATTTAGCGTCACCGTACTTACCGGATGCTCCGATTCTAACGATGTAGCCGGCGGCGTTACCGACATTGGAAACTCCGTAGCTACAGGCATTGTCCTTGACGTGGCGGGAACCCCCGTGGCCCGCGCCCGTGTTGTAGCCTACTATGACAGCTGGCAACAAGATGGCATCGAGGATTCCGTAGAAACTGTAACCGACGCAGAGGGCAAGTTCGAACTGAACCTGGATGGCAACAAGGCCGCAGTATTGTTCGCCTCTGCCGGAGACAGCAGCGGTTTTGCAAAGCTGGTTCAACCCAAGATTAGCGCAAGATCCACTGAACAGCAGACTGTCACCATCGCCCAGCACAAGATTTACTCCGGCCAGATTGCCGACCGTAACACCGGCATAGTCCGCATCGTAGGCAGCAACGCCACCACCAAGCTGGACGCAGACGGTTACTTTATCTTCTACGACATGCCCTCTGGCGATATCACCCTGACCTACTCCGACACCAGCGCCGCCTCTGACAACGGTCAGTTGCAATCCCACCTGGAATTCAACACCTACGGCGAAAAGCAGATTTACGTATTGCCCAAGATGAACTTCTGGGAAGCAGACACAAGCTGGCTCACCGTAAGCAGGATGGAATACTATAGCGAAAAGGGGCACGACGGCATTATAATCGCCGCCCCGGAATCCGAAGATTGGACGCCCGCAAGTTCAGCAAGCGCCCCCGCATCTTCCGATAGCGCCATCAACTTACTCTTAACCATGGACGGCTCCGAATCCGTCTATGACAATGACACCACTCCCGCAACCAAGGTCGAATACGTCGAAGGCGTCTCGGGCAAGGCCATCCTGCTGAAGCCGGGCCAGTTCATTAGCCTGGATTCCCTGGACCCCACCGGCGGCAACTTCACCCTGTCGCTCTGGACCAAGTGGAACGGTACCAACGGAAAGCACCAGATCCTATTCAGCCAGCGCGCCTACTGGAGCGACAGTACCTCCAGATTCCAGTGGCACTTCGAACATTGCACCGGCTGGTTCACTGCCATGAAGAGCACCCCCGGCGATCCCTATGCCATCTACTTCGGCGACTCCTCCATCGTTCCCGTTGGCAAGTGGTCCCACCTGGCTTTGATTTCCAGGAACAAGAAAGTCAGCATGTATGTGAACGGCGAAGTCATGCACTTCAAGGATGAAAAAGGAGACGACTACACCGAGTGGAAGTTTGTTCCCAACAACCTAAAGCGCAAGGTTCCATTCCGTGTCGGCGGCGATGAAGTCAGCACCGAAACCTGGAACGGGGCAATTGACGAAGTCCTAATCGAGACCGTCGCCCACGACGCCAACTGGGTTAAGGAACAGTACAAGAAATACACCAAATAAAAAAACTCCCCCGAAAAAATTAAGGCGAGCCACAAGCCCGCCTTTTGCATCTAAAAAAAGAAATCCTCCCGCATTTAGGGGAGGAGTCCAGAGGAGGGCGCGAGCCCTCCTTTGCATCTCATTAAGCTTCTTCGAACTTAATCACGCCAGCGGGGCAGCCTGCAGCTGCGTCCTTGATAGCGTCTTCGTTAGCAGCGAGATCAGCGTCAGCCTTAACCTGCATCTTTTCGGGAACGGTGAAAACTGCATCGCAAGTAGCTTCGCAAGCACCGCAGGAAACGCATTCATCACTGGATTCGTCCAGCCAAACCTTAGTAATTGCCATAGTTATACCTCTTTGGGGTTGTTTGTAATTAAGTTTGGTTTAAATATAACAAAAAAAACATTGAGGGATGACAATGTTTTTCTAAATTTCCCACAACAGAATGAAGCCTGTGGCTTGCTATATATTGCGGGAGGTGCCCGCGACAGCCATATGCTTAAACTAAGTGAGGACATCACAAAAAATGAAAAAAGTGGTTGTTAAAATTGGTGGCAGCCTGGCTATTGACGAAGCCAAGTTGGCCGATTTTGTGGCAGCAGTTTCCAAGCTTCCGGCTATGGGCTGCCAGGTCGCCGTTGTGCACGGTGGTGGCAAGGACATTAACGAAAACATTTCCCTGCTGCGAGAACAGCCCACTTTTATCGATGGCCTCCGAGTAACTACACCCGGCATTATGAAAATGGTGGAGATGACCCTCTCCGGCCACGTGAATAAGAAGCTGGTCCGCATGCTTCTGAACAACGGCGTGAATTCCATCGGTCTTTCCGGTGTGGATGGCAAGCTGTTCGAAGTAGTCAAGAAGCAGGGCAAGGTTGACCTGGGTCTTGTGGGCGAAGTCAAGAAGGTGAACCAGAAGATCGTGGAAGACCTCTGGGCAGCCGGCTGGGTTCCTGTAGTTAGCCCCATTTCTTACGGTCCCGACGAAACTGGCGTAGGCGTCAGCTGGAACGTGAATGCCGACACTGCCGCAAGCGAACTGGCTGTGGCACTTCAGGCTGATCAGTTCGTGCTGGTGAGCGATGTGCCGGGCGTTCTCGATGGCGACAAGCAGGTGATTCCCGAACTTTCCGAAGCCGATGCTGAAAAGTTGATCGAAGACGGCGTTATTAGCGGCGGCATGATTCCTAAGGTCCGCGAAAGCTTCAAGTCCATCCGACGAGGACTGAAGAGCATTCATATCGTAGGCTGGAAGGATGCAGAATCCTTCATCAAGCAGATTAACGGCGAACACAACTACGGCACTATTCAGCGCTAGAAGTGATTAGTAAACAGTGGTTAGTAAACAGTGAAAATAAGGCGGCTGCGCCGCGATTATAAAACTAACCACCAATCACTAACCACTAAAGGAATATTAAAATGTCTTTTATTGAACAGGATAAGAACGTCATCGCCCCGCTGTATGGCAAGGCTGACATTGAAATTGTAAAGGGCGAAGGCTCTTACCTCATCGACTCCAAGGGCGACAAGTACCTGGACTTCGTTGCTGGTATTGCAGTGAACGCCCTGGGCCATCAGAACAAGGCCATCAAGGAAGCTGTGATGAAGCAGATGGATTGCTTCAACCACATCTCCAACCTTTATGTGAATATGCCCCAGGTTGAACTGGGCAAGAAGCTTCTGGAAATCACTGGTTTCGACAAGGCTTTCTTCTGCAACTCCGGTACCGAAGCTAACGAAGGTGCCATCAAGTTTGCTCGTAAGTATTTCGATCGCAAGGGTGAAGCCAACAGGCAGAAGATCATCACCTTCGTGAACAGTTTCCACGGCAGAACATTTGCCGCTCTTTCTGCAACCGGTCAGCCGGCTCTGCGCGAAGGCTTCGGCAACATGCCGAGCGACTTCGTACATGTAAAGTGGAATGACTGCGCTGCATTGAAGGCCGAAGTCAACAAGGACACCTGCGCCATCATGCTGGAATCTCTGGCAGCCGAAGGCGGCGTCATGACTCTGTCCGCAGAAATGGTTGAAACCATCAACAGCCTCCAGAAGGAATTCGGTGTGCTGGTGATCGTCGACGAAGTTCAGGCTGGTTGCGGCCGTCTCGGAACTTTCCTTGGCTTTGAAAAGTATGGTCTGAATCCTGACCTGGTGACTCTCGCTAAGGGTATCGGTGGCGGCCTCCCCCTGGGTGGCGTGCTGCTCCGTCAGAAGATTGCCGATGAACTGAAGGCCGGCGACCACGGTACCACTTTCGGTGGCAACCCCATCGCTTGCGCTGCAGGTCTCGCTGTAGTGAACCAGGTTGCAGAACCCGCTTTACTTCAGAATGTTGTGGATAGGGCTGTGCAGATCCGCGCCGCTCTGGCTGACATCAAGGCCAAGTACAGCTTCATCAAGGAAATTCGTGGTGAAGGCCTTATCGTCGGCCTCGCTCTGGACGAATCCATGCCGGTGGGTAACGTTGTGGCTGCAGCCCGCGCAGAAAAGCTCATGGTGCTCTCTGCCAAGGGTAACGTGCTCCGTATGCTTCCGCCGCTGAACATCAGCGCTGCCGAAGTGGACGAAGCCATGGCAAAGCTGGCAGCAGCATTCGCAAAGGTCGCTGGCTAATCCGCGCCTCGCGAATCAAATCGCCTCCCCTAAAAAAGGCGGTGGAAATTGACTAAATCAGGTCTTTTCCACCGCTTTTTTATTATGTTATATTAAATCACACCACAAAAATCAACCGTTCGCCAACCATATTGGGTGATTTAAGGACAAAATCACGTTCCAAAACACCTCTGCACCCCCTATTCTCGCCGCCAACCACAAACAAAATAAAGAAAAGGCAGTGGAAACCTCGCTAAAATAGCCGTTTCCACCGCCTTTTTTGCACACAGTCCAAGCTTTTCGCGCAGCCGCGCCTTATTTTCTATATTTTCATTCGCATTATTATACATTCCCTATCTGATTACTCAGATTTTTTATTATATCGTCCCCCTAAATTTTCGCTACAACCAGACTTTAGAATTCTGGTTTTCATCAAAAGCGTCATAACAAAGGATTATCATGGAAAATGTATTAATACATTTGTCCAAAGACAGAGTGCTGTCTTCACTTCAGAAAAGAGTTGAAGAACTTGACTCCGCAATAAGACAACTCGGGATTTGTTTAAAAAATTCTCCAACAGAAAAACTCAAGGTTTCACCACACAATGGAACATATCAGTATTATCTCATATCCTCAGAAACCGGTAAAAAAGGAAAATTCATTTCAAAAAAAGAATGGAACATTGCAGAACGAATCGCCCAACGCGATTACGATACCAAACTACTAGAGCAATTAATCAACCAACGAACGGCATTACAGACATGCATCGCTACATATCACCCAGAAATTGCTGAAACTTTTTGGTCTGAACAACATCCAGGACGTCAAAAGCTAACAC
Organism: Fibrobacter sp. HC4; assembly: GCF_023373925.1. Classification (NCBI taxonomy): domain Bacteria; kingdom Pseudomonadati; phylum Fibrobacterota; class Fibrobacteria; order Fibrobacterales; family Fibrobacteraceae; genus Fibrobacter; species Fibrobacter sp. HC4. The sequence continues at coordinate 185,269 of NZ_JALCZV010000001.1, forward strand.
AACCCAGAATCATTTCTGATGATGAATACGCCAATGAATGGCAACTTAAAGAATTCTGCGGTCGTCCTTTTGACAAGACGGATCATGAGCTAAAAACTGCTAGAGGTGAACGGGTCCGATCCAAGTCAGAAGTCATCATCGCAAACGCCCTAGATCATTTCAATGTGCCATATCGATATGAATTCCCGCATAAGTTGAAAATCACCCAACAATCTATCAAAGGAAAGTACAATTCAAAACGCATCAATATCTTTCCGGACTTCACCTGCCTCAACAAAAAAACTCGAAAAGAAATCATATGGGAACACTTCGGGTTAATTGATGACAGCTCCTATGCACAGACAATGGCCTTGAAGCTAGAGGAATATCAGCAGAATGGTTTCTTCCTTGGAGATAATTTCATCATGACCACAGAAACTAGTGAACATCCCTTAAGTTATGAAACCGTTGAAAAGCTTATCCGGCGATATCTATGCGAATCGTGAGATTGTAAGACGTTTTACCGCAAAAAAGGCGGTGGAAATTGACCAAATCAGGTCTTTTCCACCGCCTTTTTGTTACGTTATATTAAACTTGTGCCACGAAAACCAACCGTTCGCCAACCATATTGGGTGATTTAAGGACAAAATCACGTTCCAAAATACCTCTGCACCCCCCTATTCTCGCCGCCAACCACAAACAAAATAAAGAAAAGGCAGTGGAAACCTCGCTAAAATAGCCGTTTCCACCGCCTTTTTC
>NZ_JALCZV010000001.1:186104-267376 GCF_023373925.1 Fibrobacter sp. HC4
TTCTCGCCGCCAACCACAAACAAAATAAAGAAAAGGCAGTGGAAACCTCGCTAAAATAGCCGTTTCCACCGCCTTTTTCCCACTCAAATTCCAACTTTTCGTGGAATCTACTGCTTGATCGTAGGGGCTTGTCTTGCCACGGGGGCCAGTTCGCCGTGCTTGCGGAACAGGTGTTTGACCAGGGTGTTGAAGCCGCGGAACACGCGATAGCGTTCACGGGGATTCTTGATGGCCATGATGCCCTGACGCAGGATGTAGCTGGGGCGCAGGTAGAACTCGCGGCGAGCCTTGTCGCAGAAGTCCACCAGAGCCTGGCTGGTCAGTTCACCACGCTGGATGGTAGTACGGTGGAAGCCGTCCTTGTCCAACCACTGGTTGTAATCCTTGGTCTGCAAGGCGCCACTTTCCAGAGCTTCCTTGTAGGCTTCGGTGCCGGGGTATGCCATGATCGGGTAGAACTGAGCCGTATTGGGATTCAACTTCTTGGCGTAGTCCAGAGTCATGCGGAGAGTCTGGGGAGTATCGCCGGGGTTACCCACCATAAAGCAACCGTGAACCAGGAGACCAGCCTTGCGGGCATTCTTGGTAAACTCGATAGCCTTGTCGGTATTCTTGATACCCTTGCGGATATTCTGGAGAACTTCGGGAGATGCGCTTTCGAAGCCGACGCACATTTCACGGCCGCCAGCCTTCTTCATCAGCTTAAGCAATTCCAGGGGAACGTCTGCACGGGCATTGCAGCTCCAGGTAATCTTGAGACCGCGTTCCAGAATCAGGTTGCAGATGTCGCGAACATGCTGGTGGTTAGCGGTAAAGGTATCGTCTTCAAAGAAGACTTCACCCAGATCTTCAAAATTTTCCTTGATGTACTGCAGTTCGTCCACCACATCCTTGGGGTCGCGCATACGGAACACATGACCGTTCAGAGTCTGGGGGATAACGCAGTAGCTACAGCGGTTGGGGCAACCACGACCGCTCAAGATAACAATCAGCGGGTTCAGGTTGGCGCCGTAGAAATACTTCTTGTAGCAGCTGTAAAGGTACTTGCGATAGACCTTGGAAACCCAGGGCAGTTCGTTCAAGTTTTCAATCTTCGGGCCTTCGGGCTGGAAGTCGGTAGTTCCGTCTTCCTTGCGGTAGGCAAGACCTGCAATCTGACCTACAGGGGCAGCACCTTCGTCACCACGGAGGGCACGGGCAAGATTGCGGCAGGTGTAGTCTGCTTCGCCAATAACCACATAGTCAAGGCTGGGTTCCATTTCCAGGGATTCCAGAGGTTCTGCGGTGGCGTGAGTACCCATGATGGCAACCTTGGCACCAGGCATAGCTTCCTTGATGGCGTGAACTACCTTAAGGTCGTTCAAAATGCTGGGGGTGCTGGTGCTGCAAATAACCAGTTCTGGGGCGAACTTCTTCATGCCATCCAGGGTCTGGGGCAGGTCCAGCTCCATGGCGGGACTGTCAATGAGCTGAATTTCGTTGTTGTCGGCTTCAACGGTGCCGGCAGCATAGCTCAAGAACATCGGCCAGTAAAGAGTACTAGACTTCGTTACACACGGGCTGCGGGATTCGCGGCTGAACATCGGGTGGAACGGAGGATTTAAAAAAGTAATACGCATAAGCCTTCGCAAAATACAAAAATATAGCGGTATTAGCTACATTTTAAGTAATTGATAAGGGTTTTTCTTGTGTACAGAATGAAATATTTGATCCTCTTAACATTAATGCTGACTTTTAACGAGGCAATCGCCCAGGATTCGCCTTCTAACCCCGAAGTCAGTACCGTTCTGGACACAATCCGCGAAGCCTATCCCGACGGCTCCCCCTCCAGAATCTACACCGTGCAGCACGGCACCACAATCCGCCAAGGCACGGCCATCAGCTACCACCCCAACGGCAAAGTGGCCGTAGAAGCACCCTATGTAGACGGCAAACTGGACGGTGTATTCCACAGCTATTTTGAAAACGGTAAAACCTGGCAGACCATCGGTTACCGAAAAGGCATCGAAGAGGGCATCACTACCACCTACTTTGAAAACGGTTTCAAGAAGAGCAAGGAAGTCTACCGCAGCGGCATCCTTCATGGTGACGTAGAAGAATATTACGAAAGCGGTAAGCTTCGCAGGCGCCTCCCCTACATTTTAGGACAGCTCCACGGTACCGCCAAGGTGTTTGACGAACTGGGGGCAGTCACCGAAGAGATGACCTTTGAAAAAGGTTTAAGGCACGGCCCCTACCGCAAATTCAACAAGGGCATCAAAACCTTCGAAGCAAAGTTTGCAAACAACCGCTGCGTAGAAAACTGCGACTTCTAATCCAGTCTAATTCCGGCCTAAAATTCGGCCTAGTATCCGGCCCACTCGGCTGCAATGCTGGGGCTTGATTCGCGGAGTTTCTTCGCCTCGGGGGAATCGTCGGCAACGGCGATATCGCCGCTGGCAATACGTTCCTTAATATCGGTAAAAGTCTTGGGGCGTTCCGCCTCGGGCAACTTGTCGCCAGGCACCATGCAAGGGGCATCAATGGCGGTCTTCGCCTTGTCCTTAACCGGAGAATACTCGCGGGCGGCAGGAACCACATAGAACTTGTCTTCTTCGGGGCACCAGGCAGTTAGCTTCTTGCCATAGACGCATCCAGAATCCAGGCCCACAAAACCGGGGCGACGATCCACGAAACCCATCTTGGCCCAATGCCCAAACACAACCGTCTTGTGCCAGTTCACTTGTTCGAACCAGGGAATATCATTCCAGTAGCGGACAGAAAGAATAACCTTGGGATCCATATCTTCGAGGCGGGACTTGCCCGGTTCAAGACCGGCATGTACCAGCAAGGCATGAGGCGTATCGCGCCACAGGGGCCAAGTCTTCACCTCGTCAAGGATGTAACGCCAGTCCTCAAGAGGCAGGCGGGAAAAACGGGCGCGCTGCTTTTCGGTCCATTCGCTTTCGTCGGTTGCCATCATGCGGATCAGATGTTCCTCGTGATTACCGCGAACCGTCAGAATCCCATTTTTCTGGATAAACTTGAGAGCCCTCAACATATCGGGTCCCTTGTTGATAATATCGCCGGTCTGGTACAGCGTATCCTTACCGCGGACAAAACCGAAGGCATCTACAATGCGTTCCAGTTCATCGGCGCAGCCATGGACATCCCCGATGTAGAGTGTGCGGGAACTCATACGTGAACTGCCTGACGGACCTTGTTCATTTCGTCGGCGGTCAGTTCGCGGAACTCGCCTGCAGGCAAGTCGCCCAGCTGAAGGCGGCAATAGCTAACGCGCTTCAAGTCGCGGATTTCATAACCCACGGCGCGCATCATACGACGGATTTCGCGGTTCTTGCCTTCAATAAGCACCAGTTCCACAAAACCCTTTTCCAGATAGACATCCGTTGCGAAAGCGATTTCTTCAACGTCGGAATCTTCATCGCGAATATCCACGCCGTCTACCAGGCGCTGGGCGGCATGTTCGCTGAGGGGGCGATCCGTCCACACGAAATAGCTGCGGGGCACTTCAAAACTGGGATGAGTCAGACGATGGAGCAGTTCACCATCATCGGTAAAAAGCAGCAGGCCGCGGCTCTGCAAGTCCAGTCGACCCACATACTTCAAGGACTGGTAAGCCGGCGGCAAATAGTCGTAAACGGTGCGGCGACCCTGAGGATCGTCCTTGGTGCAAACGCAACCGGCCGGCTTATGGAACATGATGGTGGTGGTCTTCTTTGGAAGCTTGGCAACCTTGCCATCCACCAGGACCTGGTCCACATTTTCATCGATCTGATGACCCAAATCGTCAATGACCTGACCATTCACTTCTACACGGCCATCGGCAATGAGAGCATCTGCAGCACGGCGGCTGGCAATTCCACAAAGAGAAATAAACTTGTTTATACGCATAACGAGAAATCAGTGAATAGTGAACGGTTAACTGTTATTCTTCTTCAGCCAGGGAGGTGTACGCTTGGCCTTGGTTTTTTGTTCTGGTTCTACTTCGGGCGGGTACAGCAAACCGAACCTAAGTCCCGCAGTACTGATGCGGAAACTTTCAACGCGGAGTTTTTCAAGCAGGGACTTCAGCCAGAACAAACCGCAAATGATAATGTCATGACGACCATTTTCGAGGCCCGGCAACATGGCGCGCAGTTCCTTGGACAGGTTGCTGATTCGGGTCGTTACCGCATCCAGATCGCTAATGGAAAGTTCCAGTCCTTCGATAGCCTTGTAGTCGAACACCTGCTTGTTCAGGAACACCATGGCCAGGGCAAGGCCCGTCCCACCAATCAGGTAAACAGGCTTCTTGGTCATACCCTTGAAGCTTACGTCCTTGAAGGCTTCCTTCACAAACTTCTTGTACTCGGGTCCGGGAATGGGGCCCATCTCCTTGAACATCTTCAAGGCGCCCACCGGAATAGAGAAAGCCGTTTCGCCGTTGGACAGTTCCGTCGAACCGCCACCGATATCGATGGTCACCAGATCCTTGCCGTGCCATTCACGGACAGAACGGAAGGTGAGCTTGGCTTCTTCTTCGCCAGAAATAATGCGGGGGCGAACCCAGATCGCCTTTTCGACGGCAGCGATCACTTCTTCGGAGTTGCTGGCCTTGCGCATAGCCTCGGTCATGACAACAGCCTGCAGGTCTGCACCCAAGGCATGCAAGTCCATACGGAACTTGGTCATGATGGAAACCAGTTCAGCGATTTTCTTTTCGCTAATGGGGCGCTTGCCCTCTTCATCTTCGGCATCGCCATCGTAGACATCGTCGCCCAGGCGACATACTTCAATTTTCTGGAGCTTTGGGACAAGAATCTTGCGAGGCGCAGTTGATGCGGCAGGTTCACTGGGGGCAGCCGGTTCGCTGACGGCAGGTTCGCTGACGGGTTCGGCGGCAGCAGAGTCTGCAGTTTCGGCAGATTCGGCGGCAGCAGAGTCTGCAGTTTCGACAGATTCGGCGGAGGCGGCGGATTCCCCATGTTCAGACGATTCAGCGGATTCATTAGCGGCAGATTCGCTGGACTCGGCAGACTCAACAGCCTCTTCAGCCATTCCGCCAGCCATTTCGGCGACCTGCGCGGGAGCCTCTTCAAAAGCTGCAATCAGCATGATGCAGCTATGGCTTCCTATATCCACTGTAGCTAAAAGCTTGTTTTTCATGACAATCTCGACGCTAACCGTTCTGTTCTGATTCGGCTACACGGCCATCGGCGGGAGTTTCGGCAGAGGCGGCGGGCGCAGAGTCAGCAGCATTGGCGGCTTCGGCAGCCTTGGCTTCAGCCTCTTCGGCCTTCTTCTTGAAGCCAGCCTTGATCTTTTCGGCAAGGGCGGCGGGATTCGTCAAAAATTCCTTTGCGGAAGCAATAGCCTCTTCCACAGTCCATTCAGAATACTTGCCCACCCAACTGGCCACCAGGTCGCCGGATTCGGAACCAAGTTCCTTTCCCTGGCGAAGTTCCTGACCCATCTTAAGGGCCAGAAGCAAACCCAATTCAAAAGGACGGGGTTCGGACTTTCCTTCCAAAAGCTTTTCTACACGGGAAATGCGTTCCTCGTAAGGAACACCCTCAAACTCAGCAAGATCTTTCTCTGAAATCATAGGGATAAAGATAGAAAAATGCGTTCATACAAAAAGGGCCCTGGAACACGTCCAGGGTCCATAACAAGGAGGTAAATACAACGATTACTTCTTCTTGGAAGCCGGCTTTGCAGCGGGCTTGGCAGCAGCCTTCTTGGCGACCGGCTTTGCAGCAGGCTTGGCGGCAGCCTTCTTGGCGACCGGCTTTGCAGCGGGCTTGGCGGCAGCCTTCTTGGCGGCGGGCTTGGCAGCAGGCTTGGCGGCAGCCTTTTTGGCGACCGGCTTGGCAGCGGGCTTGGCGGCAGCCTTCTTGGCGACCGGCTTGGCAGCGGGCTTGGCGGCAGCCTTCTTGGCGGCCGGCTTGGCGGCGGGCTTGGTGGCAGCCTTCTTGGCGACCGGCTTGGCAGCGGGCTTGGCGGCAGCCTTCTTGGCGGCCGGCTTGGCAGCAGGCTTTGCAGCAGCCTTCTTGGCAGCGGGCTTGGCGGCAGCCTTCTTGGCGACCGGCTTGGCAACGGGCTTGGCAGCAGGCTTTGCAATTACAGTTTTTGTAGCCATTTTTTCCTTCCTTATGGTGAGTTATTGTGAATTTATTGTTTATAAAATAAATTCCAATCCACAAATAATCAACACTTATTTAAACAAATTTTGTAAAAAAGTATTTCAGGCGACATTCATCACATTTTTTTATAAAAAATCAGCATAAACTATCGGCGTTAAAAACAAAAAAAAGAGCTGCACCTTCTAGGTACAGCCCTTAAATTTTCGAGGCGTTTCAAACAACGACGGCGACGAACTTACCAATAACGAACTTGTCAGCGACAAATTCGCCGCACCACCTCAGATTACCTCTTCAGTACGCTACGAGCCTTGTCGAGACGTTGCACTCTTACGAGTGCTAGGCTGTCGGCTCGGCAATAAAATAGGCTACGCCTATTTTGCTGCACTCGCCTTATCAAGCCTTTCCTGAACGATAGCGTCGATAACGGCAGCAACGGTCAGGTTGAAGATGTCGTGGACAGAAGCTTCGGAGTCGGTGAAGTGAACCGGCTTCTTCAAGCCCATCTGTACAGGACCGATGGATTCGCCAACGCCCATTTCCAGGAGCATTCTGTAGGTGGTGTTTGCAGAAGAGAGGCAGGGGAAGATGAGGGTATTCACGTCCTGGCCCTTAATGGTATTGAAGGGGAACTTCTTGTCGCGGAGTTCCTTGTTCAAGGCCACGTTCACCTGCATTTCGCCATCCACGGCGTAGTCCGGATACTGTTCGTGAAGGATCTTCACGGCATCACGGACGCTACCAGCGGTACCCAGGCTTGCGTTCTTGTCGGCACCGAAGTTACCGTAGCTGAGCATAGCCATCACCGGTTCATGAGCAAAGAACTTCACGGCGTCGTGAGTGAGCTTTGCAATGTCCACCAGAGTTTCGGTATCCGGGTCGCGGTTCACCAGAGTATCTGCCAGGAAGAAAGTACCCTTCTTGGTAGAGAGGATGTGCAGAGCGCCGAAGTGCTTGTAATCTTCGCGGATACCGATCATCTTCTTGGCCAGACCGATGTTGGTAGCGAAGGAGCTGTTGGAACCGGAAATCAGAGCGTCTGCGTCACCGGTCTTCACCATCATCATACCGAAGTGGTTGTGTTCCGGCATTTCGTAGGCGGCCTTTTCGAAGGTCACGCCGTTGCGACCGTTTTCGGCGGCATACATTTCGGCGTACTTCAGGCGGCGATTGAATTCCTCGGGAGCGCGGGGATTCACAATTTCGAGGCCAGAAACATCCAGCTTTTCAGAAGCGGCCAGTTCCTTGATGCGTTCCGGGTTGCCCAACAGGATGGGGAATGCGATTCCTTCGTCCTTGGCCTGGATTGCGGCCTTGATCATGTTGACGCTGAGGCCTTCGGTGAATACCACGCGCTTGGGGTTGGAACGAGCCATGTTTTCGTATTCACGAATCAGCTTGTTGTCGTAACCCATCATGTCGCGGAGGCTATCGGCGTAGGCATCCCAGTCGGTAATGGGCTTGCGGGCCACGCCACTTTCGATAGCGGCTTTGGCAACGGCGATAGAAACGTCGGTCAACAGGCGCGGATCCAGCGGCTTGGGAATGATGTACTTGGGGCCGAAGCTGAAGCGTTCGGAGTTGTAGGCAATGTTCACTACATCGGGCACCGGCTTGCGGGCAAGAGCGGCAATGGCGCGGACGGCGGCATGCTTCATGTGTTCGTTGATGGCAGTGGCGCGAACGTCCAGAGCACCGCGGAAGATGTAGGGGAAACCGATAACGTTATTCACCTGGTTGGGATAGTCGGAACGGCCAGTAGCGAAGATGATGTCTTCACGGGCGCTGACGGCTACATCGTAGGAAACTTCCGGAGTGGGGTTTGCAAGGGCAAACACGATAGGCTTGCTTGCCATGGACTGGATCATTTCCTTGGTGAGGATGTTGGGCTTGGAAAGGCCAAGGAACATGTCTGCACCCTTGATGGCTTCTTCCAGAGTCTTGACGTCGGTACGATCGGTAGCAAAGAATTCCTTTTCGGGAGTGAGCTTGCCGCGACCCTTGTAGATAACGCCCTTGGAGTCCAGCATGACCACGTTTTCTTTCTTGACGCCCAGGGAGAGGTACAGCTTGGTGCAAGCCACAGCAGCAGCACCGGCACCATTCACCACCAGCTTGATCTTGTCGATTTCCTTGCCGGCGATTTCGAGAGCGTTAACGAGAGCGGCACTGGAAATAATGGCGGTACCGTGCTGGTCATCGTGCATCACGGGGATGTCCAGTTCCTTCTTCAGGGTTTCTTCGATTTCGAAGCATTCCGGAGCCTTGATGTCTTCCAGGTTGATGCCGCCGAATGTGGGAGCGATACCCTTAACGATTTCGATGAACTTCTTCGGATCCTTTTCGTTCACTTCGATGTCGAAAACGTCGACACCTGCGTAGATCTTGAACAGAAGGCCCTTACCTTCCATCACAGGCTTGCCGGCCATGGCGCCAATATCGCCCAGGCCAAGAACGGCGGTACCGTTAGAAATAACAGCGACCAGGTTGCCCTTACCGGTATAGTCGTAAGCGGTTTCCGGGTTCTTTTCAATTTCGAGACAGGGAACTGCTACGCCCGGGGTGTATGCCAGGCCAAGGTCGGTCTGAGTGCTATGGGGCTTGGTCGGAACAACTTCAATCTTACCCGGCTTGCCGTTAGCATGGTATGCAAGTGCCTTTTCTTCGAAGGTCATCTTTTACTCCTTGAGAGCCTGTGCAACAGATCCATTCAGCTAGATCACCCTTTAGGCTCAATTTTCGGCGCGCAAGATAGAAATTTTCACAAAATTTGTAAAGTTTTTCATTCAGCAGTTTCGCCGTTCAAATCCTCAATTCCGGTAGAGCAATTCTCGGAGCTAGGATCCAGAAGGCATTCGTCTTCTTCTTCGGCATTAGCGGAGCCACCGCAGGCAGAGAAAGCGGTAACAATAGAGAGCAACAGGAACAGACCCAGGAATTTACGTTTCATAAGAACCTCTTCTAATTCAATAACAGTCAACAAAATACAAAAAAAATGCCAGGCTGAAAGCCAGGCATTTTCAAAAGCTCTAAATCAAGCCAGCAAGAAGGATTACTTCTTCTTGGAGTTCTTCTTAGCAGCAGCGGTAGCCTTGAGGCCAGCACCAACCTTGAAGGAAACAGTCTTGGAAGCCTTGATCTTGATGGTAGCGCCAGTCTGCGGATTGCGACCGGTACGTGCTGCACGTTCCTTAACCTGGAAGGTACCGAAACCGATCAGCTGAACGAGACCGTCCTTCTTGATACCAGCGGTGATACCGTCGAGCACAGCGTCAACAGCGCGGCCAGCAGCAGCCTTGGATTCAATGCCAGCTTCCTTGTTGGCGAGAATTGCTTCGATGAGATCTTGCTTGTTCATTATATAACTCCTTGAGTTAGGTTGAGAATTTTTATGCGTATATTATACCTTTTTTTTGAAGCTCTGCGAGAGATTTTTCAAAAAGTTTTCAAAAAATTTTCACAAAACCCCAATAAAATCAAGCCTTCGGCGCCGTTTCGTCCCCGCGATCCACGATTTCATCGGCCTTGCGCTGGATTTTCTCCACGTAGACCAGGCACAGACAGGTAAAGGGAATGGCCACGATCAGCCCCAGGAATCCAAGCAACTTGCCCCAGATCGAAAGGGAAAGAAGGATTCCCACCGGCGGCAAATCCATAGAGGAACCTACGATTTTCGGCACCAGGAAAAAGTCCTGAATCACCTGCACCACGGCGTAGACCACCAGCACGATAATCGCCACTTCCCAAAAAGGCATTCCCGTGTCAAGGGCGTAAACCACAGCCAACAGCAAGGCCACGGGAATGGTGGTCAGCTGCAGGTAGGGCACCATGTTCAAGGCTCCCGAGAACAAACCGAAAGCTACACCCATAGGCAAGCCCACAATGCTAAAGCCGATGGCGTAAAGCACACCAACACTCAAGGCCACCAGGGACTGGGCGCGGAAATAGTTACCCATGAAGCGGTCCATTTCCTTGCCCACGGAACTGGCCGTATGCTTGAACCTGGAAGGCAAAACGCTCACCGCCGCACGACGCAGCTTAGGCATATCCAGCATGATAAACACCAGGTACATGATTACCGCAATCACGCCCGAAATTCCCAGGAAGATGCTGGAGGTCTTCGAAAGCACACCCCAGGCGCCGGGCAAGATCTTTCCGGCCGCAGACTGCACTGCATTCCAGAAATCCAATGTCTTCATGGCATCGGCCACCTGGTCCCAGGAAATCAGGGAACGGGCAGTCCTCCACATATCAGCAGGCACGAAAGCCGTTAGACGACTACTCCAGGCAGAGTCACTGAACATGCGCGGGATCAGTTCCCCCAGGTGCCGCACTTCGTTCACCACCATCGGAATAAAGATCCACAGGGCTCCGGTTATAAGAAGCAACGCCACCAGCAGCACAATGATTACGGCCACGATACGATGTTTTACCTTTGTCTGCAATTTACAGACCAGCGGGTCCAGAATATATGCCATAAGGAAGGCGGCAAAGAACGGAGACAGCACCCCACTCAGGTAGTTCAAGACCCACAGGAGCGCCACCGCCCCGAGCACCATGATCAAAAACCGCATAATGCGGTCCAGCGTCCAGATTTTCGTCATTTTTCTTCTTCCTAGTTTTTGGAAGTACGGGCCACGGGCTTGCGAACAGAGAGGTACACGGAAAGTGCAAAACCAATAAGGGCGAGACCGAGGGCCAGGTACATCAAACTTTTAAAGGGGCGATTCTCGCCCCACAGACGGATGGAGCGCAGAATGATTTCGTCAGGAATTCCGCGGAGGGTTCCTTCCCCATTATAGACTTCAAACAAAACGCCACGTTGCATATAACGTAAGCCATCATCTTCTTCAAGCCCCAGACCAGCCAACCACCACTCGGGCACCTTGAAATCAGACAAGGCGATACGGGCTTCCTGGTCAGCCTTCGCCGGAACAGGCACCGAGGCCACCAGCGGACGATAGCTGGCATAGGCCCCCTGACGGCTGTACACCGGGTCGTTGTTCATAAAGCGGAACGAAACCTTGGCCATTCTCCCTGTTTCAACCAAGACAGCCATGGAATCAAAACGGGTAAAGTCAAAGAAATCCGCAGCAGGGCGATTATCTACCGAAAGCAAGTTCAGCCCCATACCCGCATAAGGGTAAGCCATGCCCGAACGGATATTCACCCGGGCGCTAACCACAGAATCTGTACGAGAAAGTTCAGATGTTGAAAATCCGCCTACCACGCCATCGGTCAAGGCATAAACTTCGTGATGTCCCGTAGGGAACAGCACCATGTGATTTTCGTGGAACTTTCCAAAAACAAAAATCCAAGCTACCAGGAACACCACCAGGCAGCCTACGGAAACAAGAACTTTCTTGAGGGCAGACTTAGTCATGATGTACCGAATGCTTGCGGCCCACAGCCACGATGGTCAAGACCAGCATAATGAACAGCACTCCGCCAAATACCTTGTTGCTCAGACCTTTGGCCTCGATCTTGTAAATCTTCAGGGAGAACGGCTTGCCATGGGGTTGGTTCCAGCCCGGAGCGATTTCAAGACGCACCATGGCCTCCTGATGACGGTCCACCAGAGAAGTATCCACGCGATTGTCGCTATACCAGAATTCGGGAGTGTAGAACTGATCCATGGGAATGGAAACACGCTGACGTCCCTGGACCAGAGGAAGTTCCTTCATGAGCAGACGGTAAGTCCTGGCCACATTGGTATCAGTAACCTCGGGATCGAAGGCCCACAACTTCAGCAGAATTTCAGAAGTGCCTTCGGCCTCCAGGTCAACGATAACGGAGTCTACAAAACTCCAGTCGCGATTGGCAAAACCAGCCTCATCCTTTTTGCGCAAGTCAAAAAGGATGCCGCACCAGCCGCCCTTTTCAGATTCGCCCAGGGCGCAGGTAAAGCGAATGCTGGATTCATCCGCTTCGGAAGAAACTACAGAGGCACCACCATCCGACCTATCATCATAAACAACGACAGAACCCTGGCATTCAAAGGGGAAAACACCATCTATAAAAAATCGTATGGGCAAATTGAAATACGCCACCAAGGTTGCGGCAGCAATTATCGCAAGAATGAAGCAAGTCTTTTTCATTATGCACCAAACAGCATTAGATTTTTCGGTTAGGTCTCATCAGGATCCACAACCGGCTTGATATGAAGATTGTACTGTACCAGGTCCAACGGATCTTCGTCGGGCAGCTTTTCACCAAAAAGCTTATCCACCACATTAAATAATGCCCGGATAAAGAAGAAGTGGTGTTTCCCTTCTTTCTGGGGAGTCTGGAACTTGAATTCCAAAGTTCTCTTTAAAAGTTGGACGGTCTGGGAAGGGGGCAAGTGGAACATCTTGCAACAATTGGTCACGTAGCCGTCAAATCCATAGTCGGGAACCTTGCCCCGTTCCAGCGGTTCACCATGATCAATGCACTTGGGATTTTCGATTACCGGATCCTGGACGTTTTTCTTGAGGAGCGCGTCTAACCACAGTTCGCGGGACTTGTCAGTCAGTTCGCCGCGAAAGGCCATGGTCTGGTCGCAGGGGAAAAAGGTGGAACAGCACTTGGGGCAAATACGAAGATCCAAGTGGCGGAATTTAATTTCGGCTACCTGGGAATTACAAAAGGGGCAATTACTCATGTTATGCAATATAAAAAATGAACAAAGAACATTGCCCGAAAAAAGCGTTCCCGCTTTACTATATTGCACCCCATGGCAAAAGTTGTACAGATTACCGCAGAAAATTTTGAAACAGAAGTTGCACAAGCTTCTGAAACCCGTCCCGTAGCAGTCCTCTTCTCCTCCGCCGAGTATCCGGATTGCGCCCCCTATTCCCAGCTGGTGGGAAAGTTCAGCACCGAACTTGACTTTACCCTGGGCGTCGTCAGTTGCGACGATCGCGCCAACATGCAGTTGATCCAGGCATTCCGCGTACGTTCCGTCCCCGAAATCCACGTGGTGGAAAAAGGCCAGATTGCCGACGTGATCGCAGGCGTGCTGCCCGAAGACGAACTGAAGAAGCGTCTCGAAAAGTTCTACACCAGCGACGAATCCCGCTTTATGGAAGCCCTCGAAATCGCCATCGCCAGCAAGAACTACGAGGTCGCCCTGCCCATGCTGAACGAAGCTCTGCAGAAGACTCCCGACGACAAGAAGCTTTTGCTCCTGTGGGCCAAGGCCAGTCTCGGCATGGGCGATACCGAAAAGGCAAAGGAAATTCTGAAGAAGTTCAACGAAGCCGACGACCAGTATAAGGAAGCCAAGTCCCTGCTGGAACTTCTGGATTTCCATGCGGAAGCCGCCAAGAAGGATGTTCAGGGCAAGGAAGCCATCGTTTATCACGAAGCCTGCTGCATGGCCGCCGCCGAAAATTTTGAAAGCGCTCTCCAGGCATTCCTTAATTTGTACGTAGAAGCCCCGGAATGGAACGACAGCGCAGCAAAGAAGGCTATGCTCACGCTATTCGGCGTTCTGGGACCCAAGCACGAACTGACTTGGAAGTACCGCGCCAAGCTGAACACGATCATGTTCATCTAGTTTAATATTTTTTAGATTAATGTTTAAAGCAAAGATGGGATTCTAGGAATTCCGTCTTTTCTTTTTCAGTGAGATCGCCACGACAGACTCTAATTCCGTCAGCGTAATTAATCCCCATGCCAACCAGGCCTGCGGTTCCACCAACAACAGTACCAACAGAGGCTCCAACAGCAAAACCCACTGGCGTCATAACAAGCATCAAAGATCCAATTACAGGATTGGAGCCCATCGTCGCCTTGGCGGCCTCAAAGAAGAATTCTCCCCCAAAATAAAAGCCCTTTTGGGCGCCCCCGGACAAATGATCAAGGAAAACCTTTCCATTACTTTTGGGAGTCCAAATTTCCGTTCCGCCTTCACAAATCTGAATTTTTTCTACCGGTATGGAAATGACGCTTTTCGAATCATTCGTCACGAACTTTAGGGCATCCTCTCCATAGCTGTAACAGTATCTGCTGGCTTCGAAAAAAGTCACCTGAGAACCGTACTCGTACCGGAAAGTCCTCTCATCACCATGCTGAACTGCAGACTGGTAGGCTTTCAGATCTCTTTCATCTATGGGCTCTGCTTCCGAAAGTTTTTCTGAATTATCACTAATCGAACCAACCTTTGATGAGCCGGAACAGCCCAAAAGCACAGCGGAACACACAATCAGAATCAAATTTAGACTTTTCATAATCAGACCTTCTAACCATTCCAAATCTACATTTTTTCTACATTTGATTTTATGAATATTGATTTCAACCGCAGATTGTCTATCGCCCCGATGCTGGATTGCACCGACCGCCACGAACGTTACTTCTTGCGTTTGATTTCAAAGCACGCGCTGCTGTACAGCGAAATGGTGGTGACTCACGCCCTGCTCCACGCCAAGCCCGAGATGTTCCTGGGGCACGAGGAATTCGAATATCCCGCCGTGCTGCAACTGGGCGGAAGCAACCCCGCCGATTTGGCCAAATGCAGCAAGATGGTAGAAGCCGCCGGATTCCAGGAAGTGAACCTGAATTGCGGCTGCCCCTCGGATCGCGTCCAGAGCGGAAGTTTCGGAGCCTGCCTCATGAAGGACAAGAACCTGGTGGCCGACTGCTTCAAGTCCATGCAGGATGCCGTAAGCATTCCCGTTTCCATCAAGTGCCGCATCGGCGTAGATGAATTCGACAGTTGGGAATTTTTCCGGGATTTCGTCGGCACCGTCGCTGACGCAGGCTGCAAGTACTTTATTATTCACGCCCGCAAGGCCTGGCTGAAGGGGCTTTCGCCCAAGGAGAACCGCGAGGTTCCTCCCCTACATTATGAATTTGTTCATAAGCTGAAGGCAGAAATGCCCCAGCTGAATATTGCCATCAACGGCGGCATCCGCAGCATGGACCAGGTGCTCGCCCACCTAAATGGCGACCCCACTTCTGCTGGAACGGGTGTGGCGCTGGACGGCGTCATGGTGGGTCGCGAACCCTACGAAAATCCCTGGTTCCTGCACGACGCCGACGAACGTGTTTTCGGAGATACCGCTCCCGCCGCCAAGTCCCGCAAGGCCGTCCTTGAAGCATACCTACCCTATGTAGAAAAGCAGTTCGCCGAAGGCTGCCCCGCCACCATCCTGGTGAAGCACATCTACGGCCTTTTCGCAGGCCTCCCCGGCGCCCGCAAGTTCCGCCAGATGCTCAGCGAAGGCGCCCCCAGAGCCAAAAATTACGGCGGACCCGCGGAATTAATCCGCAAGGCCATGGAATTTGTGGTGGAAGAAGTATAAAAACAGCTTACTTTAACCCGATTTTTCCCAAAAATTCCAAAACCCCTTGACAAACACCCCGAAATTTGCTCTATTTGGGGGCACAATTTTAAGTTTAACCTTTAACGGAGATACAATATGCCTTGCGGAAAGAAAAGAAAGCGCAGGAAGATTGCGACCCACAAGCGTAAGAAGCGCCGTCGTCGTGACCGTCACAAGAAGAAACTTCGCTAATATCCGTTAGCATCTTTTGTGATTTTCCTGTAAAGGATATAGAAAGACGGAGTGTTAAGCTCCGTTTTTCGTTTTTTCGTTTTTTAACCGAGCAGTTCCTGAGCTCACCAAAATAAGGAATAGAAAATGATCGATCGCAGCAAGCACTTCCTCCGCCTCGCCGACTGGAGCGAAGAAAAGATTCTCGAAACCGTAGCCATCGCTTCCCGCCTCAAGAAGGAAGTCCATGCAGGCCAGGTCTCCGACCGTCTCCACGGCCAGAACATTGGTATGTTCTTCGAAAAGCCGTCTCTGCGAACGATCACTACTTTCCAGGTGGGCATGAACCAGCTGGGTGGCCACGCCGTGCTGCTCTCCCCGGACTCCATCGGTCTCGGCAAGCGCGAATCCATCAAGGATGTGGCCCGCTGCCTTTCCCGCTGGGTGAACGCTCTCGTTGTCCGCTGCTTCAAGCAGGACCTGGTGGAACAGCTGGCTGAATACGGTTCTATTCCCGTTGTGAACGCCTTGACCGACGACTATCACCCCTGCCAGGCTATCGCCTTCGCCCAGATGATCGAAGAAAATCTCGGCGGCATGAAGGGCAAGACAGTAGCCTTCATCGGCGATGGCAACAACGTCGCCAACTCTTTCCTCGCCCTCTGCTCCAAGGTGGGCATGAACTTTACTTTGGCTTGCCCCAAGGGTTTCGAACAGCCTGCACACGTCATTGAAGAAGCTCAGGCCGACTTCAAGCGCCACGGCTGCCAGTACCGCGTATTCAACGATCCCAAGGAAGCTGTCAAGGACGCCGACATCCTTTATAGCGACGTGTGGGTTTCCATGGGCCAGGAAGGTCAGAAGGAATCCAAGCAGAACCACTTCTTGCCGTTCCGCATCGACGCAGACCTCCTGAAGTACGCCCCGTCCCATGTTAAGGTTTCCCACTGTCTGCCCGCTCACCGCGGCGACGAAATCACCGACGAAGTGATGGACAACCTGGACCTGAACATGAGCTACGAAGAAGCAGAAAACCGCCTCCACGCCCACAAGGCCGTGCTGTGGCAGGTCATGCCCCCGTTCAACAAGTAATTGAACAGCGTAGACTTTTTAAAAAGGCTCCCTCTGGGGGGGGCCTTTTTTCGTTTCCGTTAGAGTACAAAAGGCAGGCTCCCGCGAGAGCCTGCCTTTCTAACCACCAAATTCACTTTAGCTGTTCCGCACTCCGGCGCGTTCAGAACAGTCCTTACCTTAAGTCCTTTTCATTAACTCCATAAAATTTGATGTCATCAATCCAGATTTCCGTATCAAAATATGCAGAAACTGCGATGTTCGTAGCCTGCTTACTAACGTAATCCCAGCCCATGTTTCCATAGGTGCTGTCGCCCACCATAAAGTCGGAAGGTTTCACCACCACACGCTCCCATTCATCCGCACCACCAAGGGTGTCCAGGAACACTGCCTTGCCAGAAGTTCCGTCAACAATGGCTTCAAGATTGAAGGAATAGGAGCCCGTGCCACGAACGAAGTATTCCACGGAATCAATGCCGCTGAAGTCACAAGGATTGGAACTGGAGCAAATCCACAGGCCCATGAAAGACCAATGTCCCTGCATTCCAGAAGTTGTCCAGTGGAATGCCTTGCCCTCGCGACCTGCACCGGCATCTACAACGGCCAGGGCGGCGCTATCTTCAACAGGAGACATGACCACCGTGGTGTCCGTAGGCTTCAAATAAAGTTCGCTAGAATCTCCGGCAAACAGGACGTTAGACTTCAATCCGTTTTCAAAATCCAGGACATTTAGGTATCCCAGGAGCGCGGAGGAACCCGGTTCCTCGTCGGATGAGGATTCCGACTCATCGCTGGAGGAACTTTCGGCAATCTGACCGCTAGACGAACTTTCAGGAGCCGCCAGAGGAACAGTCACCAGGTCCTCGACAATAGAATCGCCGGCGACGATTCGAACGCGGTAATCTGCAGGAGCAAGGCCCTCAATCTTATAGAAGCCTTCGCTATCGGTCTTGACCTTCCGATCGGTACCGTAAACCTGGATCCAGACGCCATCGCTGCCTTCGGGCAAGTCGATCCTACCCGACATGACACTCAGGGGGCTAACGGCAATTTCAGAGGAATCCCCCATCTTGATCTGATTGGCCAGGAGCAGGGCAAATGCGCCACGGCCTTCATCCATCACCTCGAGGGTCATGGAATCTGCAAACAATGTATCGACGCGGACAATGCCGACGGAATCCGAGGTAAAGATCCTGACGGCAGTTTCCTTCTTCAAGACTTCCAAGGCAGGCAGATAGTTCGCAGCCCTCAAGACTGCAGTGGCGTTGGCCACAGGGGCACCACCTTCGTCCACCACCTGGACCACATAGGCGTTTTCTGTTTCGACAGTACTGACACCTGCCACCTCGCTATCCGTGGAACAGGCCACAAGCCAGCCGCCCACAAGCCCGGCAACAATGCACTTAAACATCTTAACCATACCACACCTCATTTTTTTACCCCTTTGGTGGCAGCGGCCTTGCCCGCCACACCTCCATTCTTGACAGCGGTCTTGCCCGCCACCGCGTCCATGTCGGCCACCGGGAACAGCGAGAACATGAACTGCATCACCTTGGTAGGCTTCTGCACCTCTTCTACGCGTTTCTGCACCTGGCGGCGGAATTCCAAGGTCATTTCCTTCAGGTCGTTAAAGCAATCTTCATCTACGCCCACCAGCAGCGACGACATATTTCGCCGGTCAGGTTCGATGGTAGCCAGGGCATTCTGAGCCAGAGCCAGCAACTGGTTCTGGTAGCTGCGAATGGCTGTCACCTTGGCGGTACCCGACGAGGTAAAGTTAGCCTGCCCCACCGCAAACCGTTCCGACGCCAGGGGCGTAATCAGTTTCAGTTCCTTCAAGACGCGGATGGCTTCTTCCACCTGTTCCTTGGAAACCACAGGCGTAATCTGCTTCACCAGCTGGGACACCACCGCCGAGCCGTTGTTCATCTCGATCAGGGTTCGCACCACCGGAATCCACCACTTGCCTAAAAACAGAAGCTCGTTGGTATTGAGTTGGCGCATCTTGACGTCCTTCAGGGACAGCGCCATCTTATAAAGCTTATCCTTCTTGGCGGGGGATTTCGTCTTGGAAGCCGCCACCAGGATTTCAAAAAGTTCGCCACTTCGGCCCTTCAGATCCAGCAGGTCCTTGACCAGGGGGATGCTGCGATTGGGCAAGTGAAGTTCCTTGTTCAGTACGCGGAACATCTGACTGGTTTCAAGGCCAAGTTTCTGCCCCATCATCTTATAGGAATACAGGGGCAACTCCAGCTTGCGCTGGGCATAGTAATTCTTCAGCAGATCCCTGTAATCACCAATTTCGTCGATATTCAGCATAGGCCCTTCTTAATTCTATATAATTTCCCATCTATAAGATAGATTCGCCTCCTGATTTTTTGCCCCCGTTAAAAAATGCCCTTTGCAAAAATTGCAAAGGATTTGTTGGATCAAGGGGTTACCGCAGACGGTCAAGAAGCTAACTTAAAGGTATCGTAAAACCACACCACAAAAAGCCCCGGGAAGGTCCCGGGGCTTTTTTAAACAGTCAGAATTCCCTACGGCTTACGGAGCGCTGTAATCAAACCAGTCGTAGTATTCCTGGTCTTCGTCATAGGTGCAGACCACCACTACATCAAGATCTGCTATGTAGGCGGTAGTACCCTCCATATCTTCATCGCAAGCATACACACCCAAGTCGTCAACCTCATCCAGCATGAGATCATAGCTTCCGGAATCGCCACTAGAGCTGGCAGGAGTTACGCTGGAGCTAGAAGGCAGAGCGCTGGAGCTGGAAAGATTGCCGTCATCATCGTCGTCATCATCGTCGTCATCATCGCTGGAAGAAGAGCTAGGCGGAGTAATATCTTCTTCGTCCATCCACATGTAGTCTTCCAGGTCATAATCGTAAGCGCAGATCAATTCCTGCTCCACGTCCTTGATGTAGGCAGTCTGACCCTTGGTCTTTTCGGAGCAGGCATACTTAGAAAGATCAGAGGATGTCATCACTTCTACATCGTACTTGGAATTGACAGACCTGTCATTGACACAACGCACGGAACGGTAGATGGACTTTTCCAGGGTATTCTTCCTGACACCGCCATCGGTGCTGGTAAAGCGCCAGCTGATAGCGTTTTTCAGGTCAAATTCATCGGAACTCCAGAAGGAGGCGTAATCATCCTGCTCCAAAAACTCGTTACCCTTCTTGTAGCCGGAAGCCAACACGCGGAAACCATACTTGTCGGTTCCGTTACCGTCATCATCCCAGCTAAAGGTTGCCTTCAACTTCTTGCCGGGGTCACTTCCCACAGCGTCAAACAATTCCTGCCATTCATCCTTAGAAGGCAAATGCCACCCATCGGGGCAGACATCCTGGGCATCGCCCCAGTAATACAGGGCGCCGTAATCTTCACAGTTGTCTGTCTTGTCATCATAGCAGAAAGAATTGGAGGACTTGTAGTTCAGGTTTTCCGCCATCCAGAGCTGATTACCGATAGTCACGGTCTTGTAACGTTTATTATCGCGGCTGTCCTTAAAGTCACTGTAGGAAATGGCCGGATTGAATTCTTCAAAATCAACCTCTTCGGAAGAGGAACTCGCGCGCACGGAACTGCTGGATTCCAGATCGTCATCAGTTTCGTTGTCAATCTTGGCGCTGGAAGAAGAAAGGATTTCTTCCTGTTCTTCGCTCGCACTACCGTTACCGCTATCGCCGCAAGCCACAAGGCCCAAAGTGAGGGCACTGCAAACGCCGGCCACACAGCCAACATAAAGAGCATTCTTCAAGATAGTCATAAAACCTCCTAATGATATCGCAAAGATAAAAAAATTTTTTGAGTCCTCCGTAAAAATGGATCCAACGACCTTTTTTTCTATCTTTTTTATCGCTATGGCTAACATCGGATATAGTTTTCTGCTTATTCTGGCGGCCTTCATCTGGGGAACAACCTTTGTGGCCCAGGCAGAAGGCAATTCTGCAGGCCCCTTCGTTTTCACCTGCACCCGCAATCTCATTGCCGCCGCACTGCTTTTCGGCCTAGCCAAGACCCTTGATGCCACTGGCAAAAGCCCTCGGCGTCCCGCCACTCCTGCCCAGCGCAAGAAACTCTGGAAGGCAGGCATTCTCTGTGGCATCGCCCTAACCTTCGGAACCAACTTCCAACAGCTGGGACTGTACCTAGGGACTTCCGCCGGAAAATCCGGATTCCTGACCACCTGCTACATTATCCTCGTGCCGGTCTTAAGCGTATTCATCGGGAAAAAAATCAACTTAAAGTCCTGGATTTGCGTAGGCATCACATTGGTGGGCCTCTATATGCTCTGCATCAAGGACGGCTTCACAGTCGAAGTTTCTGATGGGGTGCTGTTGCTGTGCGCGCTATCTTTCGCCATCCAGATCCTATTCGTAGACAAGTACGGCCCCGACGTAGATAACGTCCGCCTTTCTGCCATACAGTGTCTAGTGGCCTGCGTCCTTAGTGCCGCCCCCATGTTCCTAGTGGATATGGAATGTTCGGCTGCGGGCATGGTCCGTGCCGTAGAAATTTACTCCCACGGATCCGCCTGGATTCCGCTGCTTTATGCCGCCGTACTTTCTAGCGGTGTGGCCTTTACCTTGCAGATTGTGGCCCAGAATAAAATCAAGCCCACCATCGCCTCGTTGCTCATGAGCCTGGAATCGGTGTTTGCGGTTCTGGGAGGCTGGGCCGTGCTGGGAGAACAGCTGACCCTTCGCGAGGGCCTTGGCTGCATCATCATGATGGTAGCCGTCATTCTCAGCATCAAGAAATAGCTCGTCCGAAAGGACAGGGGGCAAAAAGGCAGTGGAAAAGAGAAATTCCACTCCATTTCCACCGCCTTTCTTTTAATTTGTATCAAACAAACTCTCAAAACAAGACAAATTTTACCTCAAACAGGGGTAAAAATGCAGAAAAACACAGCCTTACCCCACCTCTGGCCCCCAATTTTGCGAACGAACAAACAAAAAGGCAGTGGAAAATCGGTTCATACGCCCTTTTCCACCGCCTTTTTTCATTACCTCCGCGAGGCATCTCCATCTCCAAGCATAAAAAAAAGACCTCTCTTTCGAGAGGTCTTTTTCAGTGCGGATGAGAGGACTTGAACCTCCACAACCTTGCGATTACTAGAACCTGAATCTAGCGCGTCTACCAGTTCCGCCACATCCGCATGTTCGTGTGCCCAAATTTTGAAAATTATTTGCGATTTGTCAAGGGTAAAGGGCAAATTTTATTCATTTTTCATTAAAAATTTCCAAAATCCAGTCTTTTCGATGACTTTTCCAGTAACTCCAGTCATGTTCACCGGCCGGATCGAACTTCATATCGCACTGAAGAGAGGAATTTGCCTCCGCTCCCTGGTCCAGGGAATTGCAAAAGCGGGTAATCCAGGGAACTGTCACATCGGCAGGATACAGCCGGTCGGAACCGCCCTGAATAAAACGCCAACGTCCGGTTTGCAGACGACGTTCCCGGGCAATTTCTGCGGCATCGCCAAAGGCGGCCCCATAGGAACTGATCAGCAGTCTGGATTTCACCTGTCGACGGCCCCACAGGGAATAAGCCATTACACCCAGCGCCCCGTCTGAAATTCCCACCAGGTAGATGTTATCGATAGGGTAACCACGACGCCCCGCAATGGAATCCAGGGCCGCATCCACCCAACCAACAGCCACGGGAGTTACCCAATGGTCCTGCTTACAGGCAGACGCACTCATTACGATAAAACCGGGAAGCAGCTCCGCCATATCGCCGCCTGCAACCAACCCCTTTTCACAATTGCCGCTAGTCATACCACCGTGGAACCACACGGCGACAGAGCGGTGATCATTGCCCTTGTTTTGTCCGTTAGACTTTAAATTCCAGACGCCCACCAATCCCTTTTTAGGAGCAGACATGCCCGAAGCTGAGCCATAGGCGACCACGTTCAAGGTATCTTCGGCGGAGGATCCCCAGCACGAAGCCGCAAGGCCCACCACAAGAAACAGCGCCCAGACGGACTTAAAAAATTTCATTGGCTATGCCCGCTTTTTAACAAGCCACATGATCAAGAGCACCTGCGCAGCCAGGGCCATCGCCCCCACAATGCCGCTACCGATAAAGGCATAATAGACCTGGTAATCCATCACCAGTTCATCAAAGCTCAGTTCCCCATCCATAGACGAAATGGAGTGTACTACAAACAAATTGCTTTTTACTCGTACAGCCGTAATCTGCAACGGAATATCCCCAGCATCCATGGCGGCAAAACTGTACCATTCAGCCATATCATCCATCATGTCCTTGGAAGCATACAGCACGAAATTCACATTGTCGTCACCGTTAATCTGGAAGTTGGTCTTGTCAAAAAAGGGAATGTCCGTTCCGCCAAAGATGCTTGGAATCGAGGCGTGGGTCACCGTACCATAGAAAAGCTTGTCTTCTTCCGTAAATCCCTTGAGGGCAGGCATCATATAGGAAAGCAGCCAGCCCGCCAAGAACAGCAGCAGGAAGGCGAAATGCAAATAGGCCGGTTTACGGGAGGTATAGAAACGGAACATAAAACCCACTAGTCAATATTTTTAGAACGGAAGATAAAGAAAAATGTAGAAAGCAAAAGCACCAGACTCAAGAAATAGAAGGCCATGGGAATCCTGGATTTCAGGGAAAGCTCATCCATATTCTGGGACTGGAAGAACTGGATCATGTCTTCACAATACATAGCCGCCATGGAATTGTCGAAACGGCTCCAGGCCAGGGCAAGTTCCTCGTTTTCACGAGACAGCTTGATAAAGTCCGTCTTCAAGTTCTGGGGCAAGCGGGCAATTTCATCTTCACTTAGAGATCCCAAGCCCACCAGGTATCCGGCACGCATGGAATCCAGGGACATCACCATCTTTTGATGAAGGGAGCCTTCCAATTCCATAACCTGGGACCGCACCCCTTCCAGCTGATGATTCCAGGCCATTCGACCGGTCGTATAGCGGCGCATTCCCGCCACCTTGCTCAACACTTCCTTTTCAAAGCGGGACACGGACTCGTAGGACGGGACCTTTACACCAAGACCGCGAATGTTATCCATTTCCCTTGAAAAGGAAACGGCCATTTCCCGCAGGTTCATGGTCTGGGCCTGCACAAAAACAGAATCCGCTCCAAAGCCGATGCGGACACGTTCCATGCCGCGCATGGTAAAAGCTTCCTGCAGCTGGTAATCCGTCAGAGATTTCAGATGACGGGAGTAGATAACCAGTTGCGGCTTCTGGGAAAAATAGAACAGCGCCGTAAGCCCAACCGTAATGGCCAGGACAAGCCAGACCCAAGGCGTACGGACCCGCGTATTGAAGGTATCAGCAAGCTGTTTATTCTTAATATCTAACACAACACGAAATTACCTTTTTCTACTTTAGTTCGTATGAGAGCTTTTCGATTTACAGCTGTTTTTCGGGTCATTTCCCGCTTTTCTGCAACCTTTGCCGTCTGCGGGGCACTCTGCAGTTGCACAATCGAACGAGCCGAAGAAACCATTCTGGCCACCCATGCCAATGGCGCCAAGAAAACTTCCATCTGGGTTTACCCCAATGGCGAAATTCTAAAGCGCAACGAATGGTACTCCGACGGAATCAAGGAATACGAAATTCCCTACAAGGATAACGAGCCCGACGGTGAATTCAAGCGCTGGACGGGCTACGGCGACCTGGTTCTCGAAGGGGAATACAAGAAGGGCTTACGCCACGGAAAATGGATCAGCTATTACGGCGGACATTTCAACAAGAAGAAGGAAGCCATCCGTTACTACAAGGAAGACCACCCTGTAGGCGACTGGGAAGGCTGGCACTTTAATGGTGAGAAAGCATTTGAAGAACATTATAACGAGAACGGAGATTCCGTTGGCGTCTGGAAAAAGTGGGACGAAAACCGAACCTTGGTTGAAGAAAATTCCTGTTTTGAATCAAACGAAAAAGGTCATTTCAAGAAGTTTGCCAAGAGTTGCAAAATCCTGGAAAGTTACGAATGCAATTCGGGAGAACGCGAGGGATCCTACAAACTCTACTACGAAACCTTTGATGCTCCGGACTCTACGGGGGAAAGTTGCAACATATCCAAAATCCGTGAATCAGGAGTCATTGTATACGGAGCTTTAATTCCAGATACACTCTATAGAGCCGACGGTTCAGTCATCAAAACCATCAAGTATGGTGGTGGACATTATAAACGATCCCTCGATCAATGGTTTGACGAGCAAGGCAAGCTAATAAGAGAATCCTTCTACACTGAACAAAATCATAATGGATATACCGGTGTTTCCTACGGCTTATGCGAAGGATCCTCCAACTTTTTTTGCGCAGAAACATCCCATGTTCGAGAATTCAGTCCTAGCGGATCCATGGACAGCAGCGCATTAAGTCAAAAAGAAGCGTTCCGCCAAAGCGTCGGCAAATACAAAGCCTCAATACGTTATATTAAGCCCGACCACAAGTTGCTTTACGAAGAGTTCTGGGATTACGTGCCTGACAAAAGCTTTGGAGATCCGAGAATTCAAGAATCCCGTAGCTTCTATCCCGACAGCATGGGAGGTAAAATGGCCAGCGAAGGATTCTGGAAGTTTGACCTCAATAAGGGATCGCAGCGCAACGGCATCTGGCGCAACTGGTACCCCAGCGGCATCCTCAAGGACAGTCTCACCTACGTGAACGGCGAACGTGTTGGCGAACAGTTCAGCTACGACTCCACCGGCAAGCTGACCATCCACAAGACCGAGAACGGCAAGAACCGCCCCGTGATTATGCATATCCTAGGCAGCGAACGGTAAGAGGACGGGTATGAGGCGCGAGGTATGAGGGCGGAGCCTGCGGCTCCCTTGAGATATTATAATCGCGCCAGAGGCGCCAAACTTACTAATTCATATCTCATAATTCATAACTGTTAATCGTTCATTGTTAATCGCCTCTTGCAAGAAGAACCTCAAAAAATTTCTATCTTATGCCCCACTATGAGTGAAGCTATTAATAACGTAAAACAGGCATTTGACGCAGAACTTGCTCAAACTGACCTCACTAATCAAGAAGCCGTTAACAACCTCCGCGTGAAGTACCTTGGCAAGAAGGGCATGGTAACCGACCTGATGAAGCAGATGGGTTCCCTTTCCGCAGAAGAAAAGCCGGCTTTCGGCAAGCTCGTCAACGAACTTAAGGTGGCCGTCTCCGAAGAAATCGAAAAGGCCATTGCTACCGCCAACGAAGCCGCCCTCCAGAAGAAACTTTCCAGCGGCAGCGTCGACGTATCCCTCCCCGGCGCAGGCATTCCGTCTGGCTCGACCCACCCGCTGTACGACGTCCGCGAAGAGATCATCGACTTCTTCAGCCAGATGGGCTTTGAAGTGGACTTCGGCCGCGACATCGAAACCGACTGGTACAACTTCGAAGCATTGAACACTCCTCCCGACCACCCGTCCCGCGACATGCAGGACACCTTCTACGTGGACGACAAGGTGATGCTCCGTACCCACACCAGCGGCACCCAGATTCATTACATGGAAACCCACAAGCCGCCTTTCCGCATGATCGCTCCGGGCCACGTGTTCCGCGTCGATAACGATGCTACCCACGCCCCCATGTTCCAGCAGTGCGAAGGTCTGGTGGTAGACGAAAACATTTCCTTTGCAGACCTGAAGGGCGTCCTCCAGGTGTTCATGAACAAGCTCTTCGGTGAAGGCGTCAAGACCCGTTTCCGCCCCAGCTTCTTCCCCTTCACGGAACCTTCCGCTGAAATGGACGTGAGCTGCGTATTCTGCGGCGGCGAAGGCTGCCGTCGTTGCAAGGGCACCGGTTGGATGGAAATCGGTGGCTGCGGCTCCGTGGACCCCAACGTGTTCAAGAACTGCGGTATCGACGGTGAAAAGTACACCGGCTTTGCATTCGGCTTCGGTCTAGACCGTATCGCCATGCTCCGCCACGCTATCCCGGAAATCGGCTTGCTCACCGGCAACGACCAGCGTTTCCTGGACCAGTTCTAGTCCGAGCCAAAAGCTTTACAGGGCCTCGCCTTTGGCGAGGTCTTTTTTACGTACAAAATTACGAACAAGAAAGGCGGACCTTGCAAGGTCCGCCTTTCTTTAATAGTTTGCGATCTCGTTTAAGACGTCCAACAATTAGCGCTGCTTAAACCAGTAGCTAAGACCGATTTGGATACCGAAACGGTTTGAATCCACATTATCCAAATCAAAAACATTGGTCAAACCGTAGGTAATACGGCCATCAATGCCCAGACCGAACTTGAACACATAGCCCAAGCCTGCAGCGAAGTCTACGTTAAATCCACTGGCCTCATCTATGGATTCTGCATCGGTAGACCTACTTCCATATTCAGCCCAGCTCAAGGTAGTCAGGTTAAGGCCCAGGTTAACACCCAGATCCATGAAGAAACCCGGAGTAAAATTCAGACGGGCCAGTACGGGGATACTCATGTCAACATACATGATGTATCTATGGTAGTCATCATAATCATCCACATCAAAGTCATATATGGCGTATTCAATACCTGCACCGGTATGAATGCCGAAATTTTCGTTAACCGGGAAGAGCATTTCGAAAGTGAAAGCATCACCGGTACCGATGTTACCATCGGCATCACCCATCAGGGAACCAACGATAAAAGCATCTCGGAGACCGAGACCCACAGCAAAGCTCTGCACGGCGGCAAAAGCAACGAAAGCAAGAACGATTAGTTTTTTCATGTTTCCTCCATATTTAATTTAAGGCGGAGCAAATATAAAAACTTATCCATAAAAAAAAGCCACGAAAGAAAATCTTTCGCGGCCCATTATTGCTAAACAAACAGCTATGTTACTTTACACGATGGAAGTCATCTTCGACGCGGATGATATCGTCTTCGCCGGTGTATTCGCCCACCTGGATTTCGACGATGACCAGCGGAAGCTTGCCTTCGTTCTGCAGGCGGTGTACTTCGCCAACAGGGATGTAGGTGGATTCGTTGGGACGGACGTAGAACACCTTGTCGCCCACGGTGACGGTTGCGGTACCGCTGACTACGACCCAGTGTTCAGAACGGTGCAGGTGCTTCTGCAGGGAGAGGCGCTTGCCCGGCTTCACCACGATACGCTTCATCTTGTAGCGTTCGGAGGATTCCAGCACGGAGTAGGTACCCCAGGGGCGGTTCACCGTCTGAGGCACGCTGATCAGGTCAGAGCCGCGGACTTTCAGTTCTTCCACCACCTGCTTTACCTTCTGGCTGCTGCTGAGAGGAGCAACGAGAAGTGCGTCGGGTGTATCAACGATGAGCATCTTGTCAAGGTCGATGGTTGCGATGGCACGCTGGGAACCCATGACCAGGGAGTTCTTGGAGCCCACTGCAATGTGGCGGGGGTTTACGTTGTTACCATTTTCGTCGTGGGGATATTCGCCATAGAGGCTGTCGAAGGAACCGAGATCGCTCCAGCCGATATCGCTGGGAACCACCTTCACCTTGTCGGACTTTTCCATGACGGCGTAGTCGATGGAATTGGAAGGAATGGCCATCATGTCATCCATAGAAACGCGGATGGGTTCCTTTTCTTCAATGGCGGTATTGGCCAGAGCCTTCTTGGAAGCGGCCAAAATATCCGGAGAATGCTTCTGGAGTTCGTCGAGGAAGGTCTTTGCCTTGAAGCAGAAGATACCGGAATTCCAGTAGAAGTTACCTGCCAGCAAATACTTTTCGGCAGTGGCACGGTCCGGCTTTTCTACAAAACGCTTTACGTTTTCGCCATCGGCTTCGATGTAGCCGTAGCCAGTTTCGGGGCTGGTGGGAGTGATACCGAAAGTGACCAGGTTGCCTTCCTTGGCAAGTTCCTGGGCGCGGAGCAAAACAGCCTTGTATTCATCCTTCTTGCGGATCACATGGTCGGACGGAGAAACCAGGACGATTTCTTCGGGATCCAGGGTCAAGCAGGCCAGGGCGATGGCAGGGGCGGTATTACGGCCCACCGGTTCCAGCAGGAACTTGCCGCCCTTCTTGCCTTCGGCTTCCAGCTGGTCCTTAGCCAGGAAGAACTGGTCGGCGTTGGAAACGATGAACTGGGCTTCGCAGACTGCGGAGTTGGTCACCACGGTCTTGCGGAAGAGGGACTGTCCGTCAAAGAGCGGAGCAAACTGTTTCGGCATCAGGGAACGGCTTACGGGCCAGAGGCGAGTGCCGTTACCACCACAAAGGATAAGGTTGATCATTGAGTTACACCCTATAAATTAAACTTAGAGAATTATTACCGTCCCCACTGACCGCTGGACATCAACTGGATATTACGTCCAGTACTTGCAGCATTGTTAAGCAGAGCACCGGTCGGAGCAATCAAAGAAATGATACGGTTCCAGGTTGCAAGGCCAGAAGCGTCCACATAGACCACGTCATGAGAAGACAGGTTGAAGCGTTCTGCCATAGCAAGGGCCATGGCATTCTTGGCATTCAGCAGATAGACATCGATTGTCGTCTCATTGGAATTGCGAATCACATACACGGAACGGGAATCCGCATTCAAGGCATTCAGACCACCGGAAGAAGCCAAAGCTTCTACAAGGCTCAGCTTGCCATTGTTCACATCTACGGTTCCTACACGGCCAACTTCGCCAAGAACGTAAACCTTGTTGCTCTTCTGAGTTTCCTTCAGAGCGGGAACAAAGATCTGGTCACCGGGGCGGAGCAGAATCTTTTCAAGAGCTAGATTGTTCTGGAAAGCATCCAGATAGTTGATACTATAAACCTTGCCATCGCGGCGGAACTGCATGGCGGAAGGATCGGCATATTCATCAAATCCACCCACAAGGGAAATAGCGTCGGGCAAAGTCATGGGCTTTTCATCAAAGCCTACAGCACCGGGCTTGTTCACGGCGCCAGAAACAAAAGCCTTGCGACCATTGTAACCCGTCACACGCACGTCCACCTGGGGATCGTTCAAAATCTTATCGGAGAGGCGCTTTGTAATTTCTAAACGAAGTTCCTGTGCAGTCAAGCCAGCGACATTCAATTCACCGGCATAGGGGTAGAACAGCTTGCCATCGGTAGTGACCTTCTGACCGGCAGGCTGGTACTGACCCATAGGAGAAGTCAGTTCCGGATGTTCCCAAACCACGATCTGGACCATATCCAGAGGTCCAATATGGTATTCCAGCTGAGGCAGGGAATCCACCATCAAATCCTTGAGATTGCCTGCGGCAGATTCTTCTTCAGCAGAGGCGGCGGCAACGTTTGCCTTGCCCAGATCGCCCTGATCAATGTAGTGAACACGAACGGTATAACCATTATACTCGGCAGAATCGCCAGGCAGAGCCATCTGCATCTGGGGACCAGCGGCGCATCCAGACAAGAGGGCAGCAGCAACACCGCAAAGTCCCAAACAAATCTTCTTCATAAATTCCTCACACCAGGCCTAGGCCTGGCCCTCACTCTGTTTAATTTTTTCGACCCAGTAGGGAGTCAGCTTGGAGATGTAATTCCATGCAAGAACAAATGCATTTTCCGGACGGCGATAGGGGTCAGGTACGTCGACCCTCATGTTTTCGCCATAACGGAAAACCTTGCCTTCCATAAAGGGATAGCGGGCAAGAATATCCATCTTCTGACCGTTTTCCATAGTTAGAATCAAGTCGGCCCACTTTACAATATCCAGGTTGATCTGACGTGCACGATGGGCACTCATATCTACACCATGTTCCAGGGCAATCTTCTGGCTGATTTCGTGAGCAGGGTGATCCACCAGGGCACCCAGACCAGCACTCATCACATTATAATCGGGGCCGAGTTCCTTCTTGAGAAGGTATTCGCCCGTGGGGCTACGGCAAATATTGCCGGTACATACAACAAGAATATTTTTCATCAGGTTAATAATAAAAAAATTAGGCCGATTACAATTCAAAAGCGAAGCCAAGATCCTTCAACAGAGGGTTCTTGGTGTCCTTTTCGCTGAGAAGCGGTTCAAAACCATTTCCCACAGGCCACTCGATTCCGATGGCCGGGTCATTCCAGAACAGACCGCCTTCATCCTTGGGATCATAAAGGCGTGTACATTTGTACACAAAGGTTGCAGTTTCACTCAAAACCACAAAACCGTGAGCAAAGCCTTCGGGAATGTAGAACTGGCGCTTGTTTTCGGCAGAAAGCACCACACCTTCGTACTTGCCGAAAGTGGGGCTGCCCTTGCGCAGGTCCACAGCCACGTCATAAACTTCACCTTCCAACACGCGGACAAGCTTGCCCTGGGGATTCTTTTTCTGGAAATGAAGGCCGCGAAGGACACCCTTCTTGGAGCGGGATTCATTATCCTGAACAAAAACCATATCAAGACCGGCTTCATCAAATTCGGCCTTGTTATAGGTCTCCATGAAGTAACCGCGATGATCACCATAGACGGTGGGTTCAACGATAGTTACGCCTTCAATACTGGTCTTTATAAAATTGAACTTTCCCATATGATTACCTAATATCTAATCTTTCCTTCGGCGACTTTACGCAAGTGCTGGCCATAGGGGCTCTTACCATATTTGGCAGCAGATTCCAGCAACTTGTCCTTGCTGATCCAGCCATTGATGTAGGCAATTTCTTCTATGGCGCTGATCTGGATGCCCTGGCGATTTTCCACCATACGAACAAAGTCTCCAGCCTCGATCAGGCTGTCCATGGTACCGGTATCCAGCCAGGCAAAACCGCGACCCAGCAACTTCACATCCAAGTCACCCTGATCCAGGTAGGTCTTGTTCAGGTCCGTAATTTCCAGTTCTCCGCGAGCGCTGGGTTTCTGGGACTTGGCATATTCGACCACGCGGTTGTCATAGAAATACAAGCCGGTAATGGCATAATTGCTCTTGGGTTCCTTGGGCTTTTCTTCTACAGAAATCACCTTTCCGGCTTCGTCAAATTCCACAACACCGAAACGTTCGGGATCATCCACATAGTAACCGAACACACTGGCGCGACCGTTCTGTTCGGCGTTCTTGACGGCAGCCTTCAGAAGGGGACTAAAGCCGTTGCCGTAGAAAATATTGTCGCCGAGAACCATGGCGCAGCAATCATTTCCAATAAATTCCTCACCCAGAATAAAAGCCTGGGCTAGGCCATCAGGGCTGGGCTGAACCTTATAGCTAAGGTTGAGACCCATCGAGGAACCATCACCCAACAGACGTTCAAAATTGGGAAGGTCCGTCGGAGTGGAAATAATCAAAATATCACGGATTCCCGCCAACATCAAAGTAGACAGCGGGTAATAGATCATGGGCTTGTCGTAAACAGGCAACAGCTGTTTCGAAGTCACCATGGTCAGGGGATAAAGTCTAGTACCGGAACCACCGGCGAGCACAATACCTTTCATTAGTATTTCCCGTACTTGTAGCCGTAACCTTCGGTGCGGCTATGTTCATACTTGTTGATGACAATAGAAGCATGAGCAGTACTGTTGCCCTTGAGGATCTGGCCCATACCTTCCTGAATGGCTTCAATAGAATGCCTATTGTATTCGATGACCATAACGATCTGGGCAGCCAGGCGGCAAGCCAGGGCAGCATCCGTCACCAGCATGATCGGCGGAGTATCCACAATCACCAGATCATACTCAGACTTAAATCTTTCAATCAAATCGGAATAATGCCTGGAGCCAAGAAGTTCAGCCGGGTTGGCAGGGACATTGCCGCAGGGGATCACAAACATGTTTTCCACTTCGGTGGGGTGAATAACTTCTTCCACCTGGACTTCACGGAGCAGCACCTGGGAAAGACCGTTGCCGCGCTTGATTCCGAATTCCTTATGGAGGCGACCCTTACGGAGATCCGCATCAATGAGCAAGACCTTCTTGCCCAGACCTGCAAACAAGGCTGCCAAGTTCACAGAAATAAAGCTCTTGCCTACGCCGGGAATCAGGCCGCTAACACCAATGACAGAACCATTATCGTCCATCATAGAGAATTCCAGGGAAGAACGGAGAGCACGGAGGGATTCCACGGCCACGTCGTCGGGTTCCACCACGGCCAGCGGTCTTGTGCCCTTGGTTCCCTGGGGATTGCCCTTGGGCACCTTTGCATAAACCGTAAAACCAGTTTCCTTTTCGATAAAGCTAGCGCTCTTTACACCGCTGCTGAACTTGGTCTTCAGAGAAATAATCAAAGTACCAAACAGGAAGCCAAGGAACAGGGCGACAGCAACAATCAGCTTGGGCTTGGGCTTAGTGGGTCTGAGAGCCTTTTCAGCAAAGTCCACAATACGCACGGAGCCCACTTCACCGGCAGAAACAAGACGCAGCTGCTGGATATTGTTCAGCATGGTGGTGTAGAGAATCTTGCTCTGTTCCACTTCGTTAGTCAGTTTTAGCACTTCCTGCTGAGTGGTGGGAAGCTTCTTTACCTGGCTGGCGGTTCCTGCCAGTTCACGCTTCAAGGCATCTTCCTGATCTTCCAGAGTCTTTACAGTAGGATGTTCAGAATGGAAAAGTCGAATCGCTTCCTGCTTACGCTGTTGCAAGGCAAGAATGTCCTGTTGCAACTTCATGCGGCGCTGAAGCACCAACTGAGTTTCTGCATTCACGTCTACAGAACCCACGCGGTTACGATAGGCGTTCAAGTTCATGAGAGAGGAATCCATCTGGGCCTTCACATCAGGCAGCTGCTTTTCCAGGAATTCCAACGTCTTCTGGGCTTCAGCATTACGTTCTTCCACATTCTGACGTAAATAAGAAGAGGCTACCTCATTCAATACGGCCATGCCACGATCCGGATAGATATCCTGATAGGTAAATTCCAGGATTCCAGTCTTTTTACCCTTTTCCTTTACGTCAAAGGCGCTACGGAACGAACTGATGGCATCGAGACGCTTACGCTTACGGACGACAAAACGCTGACCCGGGCGAACATCGCAGCTGATAATGCCAAATGCGGCAGAATCACCGGCATAGGGAAACTTGTAGGTATGGCCAGGTTCACCCGACAGAACAACTTTATCAAGGTGGTCATACAGGTCAAAACGACCAGTACTGTCCTTGATTTCCACTTCCCATTCCTTAATCTTGTCAGTCTTGGGGACGCTATCCCAGGGGACTTCAATCTGCGCAAGGTCAAGTCTGCCTTCCCTATGGAGAAGACGGTCCAGGAAATTCAAGGGTTCAGCCTCGTACTGCAGGCGCATCTTTTCGACAGCGGCACCCATCACCTGACGGCTACGAATCAACTCAATTTCTGTTTCGGCAGGAGAAGCGTTGGAGAAAAGGGCTCCAAGTCCACCCATCATACCCATAGAGTTCTTGCTGTTTTTCGATTCAATCTGAAGAAGAGCATCTACCTGGTAAACAGGCCTAATCCACAAGGAGACAAAGACACCTACAATGCCAGCAACCACTAAGCAAGGCAGCATGATATACCAATTTTTGGCAACATCCTTAAGCAATTCAGTCAAGTCGGTTTCTTCTTTCTTTTTCGATGCCATAAAGACCCTTATCTAGAACGAGTTTAAATTCACACCAATGAACTCAAATTTAAAAAATCAGACGTTCCCTCAAAAAACTATCTTTACTTTTATGACTGAAAAAGCCCCCGTTTCTTTAAAAGACTACTTGACTAAAGCCGATTCCGATGTATCATCTGAAGCCCTGCTGGAAAACTTTCTGGCCTGGGCTGATGCCAAGGGTACTACGCTGTACCCCGCCCAGGAAGAGGCAATCCTTGAACTTTTAGACGGGAAAAACGTTATTCTAAATACGCCTACGGGTTCAGGAAAATCCATGGTAGCCCTGGCGCTCCATTTTGACAGTCTGGCCCACGGCCGACGCAGCGTCTACACCTGCCCCATCAAGGCCCTGGTCAACGAAAA
Source organism: Fibrobacter sp. HC4 (assembly GCF_023373925.1). Taxonomy (NCBI): domain Bacteria; kingdom Pseudomonadati; phylum Fibrobacterota; class Fibrobacteria; order Fibrobacterales; family Fibrobacteraceae; genus Fibrobacter; species Fibrobacter sp. HC4. Next base: position 220,587 of record NZ_JALCZV010000001.1, read on the forward strand.
GTGGATGGCCTTGTGCAAGGAGTTCGGTCCCGAAAATGTAGGACTTTCTACAGGAGACGCTACCGTCAACCGCGACGCCCCCATCATCTGCTGTACCGCAGAAATCCTTGCCAACATGGCCCTCTGCGAAGGGGAACAGTCTACCATTTCCGACGTGGTCATGGACGAATTCCATTACTATTCCGACAAGGAACGCGGTGTCGCCTGGCAGGTTCCTCTTTTAACCATGCCCAACACCCGCTTTTTGCTCATGAGCGCCACCGTAGGCGCCACGGAATTTTTCGAAAAGGAAATGACCAAGCATACGGGCAAGGAATCCGTCACCGTTCGCTCCACCCAGCGCCCCGTACCCCTGGATTTTACCTACTCCGAAACCGAAATTTCCAACACAGTTCAGCGACTGATCAACGAAGGGAAGGGCCCTGTTTACGTGGTTCACTTTACCCAGGCCGCAGCCGCTACCAACGCCCAGAACTTCATGAGTCTGGACCTTTGCACCAAGGAAGAAAAGGTGGCCATTAACGAGGCCATCAAGGAAATGCGTTTCAGCAGTCCTTACGGCCCCGAAGTAAAACGTTGGCTGAAGCAGGGCATTGGCATCCACCATGCGGGTCTACTTCCCAAGTACCGCATCCTGTGTGAAAAACTGGCCCAAAAAGGTCTGCTGAAGGTCATCTGTGGAACAGACACTCTTGGCGTAGGCGTGAACGTTCCCATTCGTTCCGTGCTGTTCACCCAGCTTTGCAAATATAGCGGCGACAAGACCGCTATTCTAACCGCTAGAGACTTCCACCAGATTGCAGGCCGCGCAGGCCGCAAGGGTTTTGACGACATCGGTTACGTTGTGGCCCAGGCCCCGGAACACGTCATCGAAAATCTGAAACTGGAAGCCAAGACAAAACAGACCGGCAAGAAGTTCCAGAAGAAAAAGCCGCCTGAACACGGCTACGTTCCCTTCGACAAGAACACCTACGAACGTTTGATCCAGGCCCAGCCGGAACCGCTGACCTCCAGTTTCCACGTCAGCCATGGCATGCTCTTGAACATCCTCAGCCGTCCCACCGACGGTTGCAAGGCCATGCGCAACCTGATCAAGGACTGTCACGAAACGGCCGCCAGCAAAAAGCAGTTGAGCAAGCGCGCCTTCCAGCTTTTCCGTGGTCTGGTAGAAGGCCATATTATCGAATTTGCCCCGCAAGTGGCACCGGGCTACAGCAAACTTCGCGTGAACATGGATCTGCAAGATGACTTTTCCATGAACCAGCCCCTTTCACTTTATCTACTGGATACCTTGCCCAAGCTGGATCGTGAAAGCCCCGAATACGCACTGGACGTCATTACTTTATGCGAAAGCATCGTTGAAAATCCCGAAGCCATTCTCCGCATCCAGATGAACAAGGCCAAGAACGCCCGCATGGAAGAACTGAAGGCCCAGGGCATGGAATTCAACCAGCGCATGGAAGAATTGGAAAAGGTGGAATACCCCAAGCCGTTGCGGGATTTCATTTACGACACCTACAATAACTTTGCCGAAACCCACCCCTGGGTAGACGTAAATGTGGAACCCAAGTCTATTGTCCGCGAGATGTTCGAAAACTTCAGCACCTTCAGCGGTTACATCAAGCAGTATGGTTTGCAGCGCATGGAAGCCATCTTGCTCCGACACCTGAACGGGGTTTACAAGGTGTTGGCCCAGACCGTTCCCGACAGCTACAAGAACGAGGAACTCCACGACATGGAAGAATTCCTGGGCGATATGATCCGCAGAACGGACAGCAGCCTGTTGGAAGAATGGGAAAAGATGGCCCACCCCGAAGACTACCAGAAACGTATGGACGATGCAGGCGCCACCGAAATGGAAACCGCCTTCGGTGCCGACAAGGTGGCCGCAGACATTACCTACGACAAGAAGCGCTTTATCAACATGGTCCGCCAGCGCATTTTCCAGCTCATGAGTGCATTGCAGAAGCAGGCTTTTGGCGACGTATTGGATATGTTGGCAGACGACCTTGCAGAAGGCCAAATGCTAGTGGATGGCGAAGGCAAACCCTGGACCGAAAACCGTCTGATGGAAATCATGGCAGCCTACATTGCAGAACACCACAAGTTCCGCCTGGATGTGGAAGGACGTTCCGTACACCACACCATCATTACCTACGAAGGCGAAATCATGCACGTCCAGCAGATGCTTCAGGACGAAGAAGATTTCAATGACTGGAGTATTGACTTCAAGATTGATCTAAAGGAATGCCGTGAGGCAGGCATGCCCCTCCTGAACATGGTCCGCATCGGGGAAGTCTAAAACATCGCGCCGGCGCCTAGCAGTCTTTCACGCAGCGGATAGCAAAGGCGTCGGTCTTGTAGGTATAATCGGCACCGATCTTTCCGCCACGAAATGAAATGCTGCGATATCTAGCATATTCATTTCCCATGCTGGTGGAAGTCCAGTAATAGGCAGACTTGTTCAAGTCATAAAAGTAACCCATGCTATAGCGGCCGCCAGAAGGTATGGAAGCAAAACCTACGCTATCCTTGCCCACCACGGAGCCGTAGCATTCTTCCCAGTACTCGGAAGACTTTAGCATGGTTCCCGGCAGACCGTCCTGCAAGCTTCTGCAAAATTCGCACAGTTCATGCCATTCCTCTTCAGAAGGGATGTGCCAACCTTCGGGTGCGATTCCGCGGAACCTGCCCGACGTAATCAGCGATTCCCCTTCAGCGCCCAATTCGTCTTCGTTATAGCGGGGGCTTAAATTCATGGCGGCGGCCCAGGTATAAAGTCTACCGAACTTGCCCACATTTTTTTCCACCTCGCCGTAGGCGTAACTTCCCACATCGTCGTCGGCGGCACCGCCCTTACTCACATAACGAAGGTTTTCCGCCATCCAGATTTGGTTTCCGATTTTTACCGTACTGTAGATTTCACCGTCACGTTCGTCAACTAAGGAACCATAATCGAATTTCACGCCGTTTTTCATCAAGTATGCGGCATGCTCTTCGTCTTTTACAGTTTTCGTAAATTCAGTACGGTTAAAAAACATAATTTACACCCTATTCTTTACACTATTTGAAATCTTTTCATTTCTTTTCCAATTAGACGTCCCCTATATGCAAAACCCATGCCAAGGGAGGAGAAAGACTAGAGTGAAGAGTGAAGAGGAATCATGAGACACAAAAGAAGTATACTGAGCGGACTGTCATTCTGAACTCGTTTCAGAATCCCATGAATGCATGAGACCCTGAGCGCCCACAGGGCGACGCAAGGCGCCATCGGCGCGATTATGATAATTCGTATCTCGTATCTGATATCTCATATCCTATATCTGGTATCCAATGTCTCGCGGTTCTGGGGTGGGGACGCTGATGGGGTCCGTCTAATTTTTTTTATATTTAGGCCATGACCGCAGAAGAACTTTACAATCGTCTTAAGACTATCCAGCCTGGAGCTGTCCTTTGCACCTATTCCATGGAAAAAGTGGAACAGATGCTTCCCATCATCAACGAAATCAACGAACTGAAGAAGGAACGTGACGCCGTCATTCTCGCCCACAGTTACGTTGCCCCGGAAATCATCCTGGGTGTTGCCGACTACGACGGCGACAGTTTCAAGCTGAGCCAGGACGCCACCAAGGTGGAAGCAAAGACCATCGTCTTCTCCGCAGTCCGTTTCATGGGTGAAACCGCAAAGATTCTGAACCCCACCAAGGACGTCTTGATTCCCGGACCCCTTACCGGCTGTAGCCTGGCCGACTCCATTACCGGAGCCGAAGTCCGCGCCCTCCGCGAAAAGTATCCGGACCACACCTTCGTCTGCTACATCAACACCACCGCCGACGTAAAGGCAAACTGCGACGTTTGCGTTACCAGCTCCAACGTGATGAAGATCGTAAGCTCTCTCGAAAACGACAAGATCGTGTTTGTACCCGATGGACTCATGGGCCAGAACCTCATCGACGAAATGAAGAAGCGTAACATCAAGAAGGAAATCGTTCTCCACAGCGGTTGCTGCTACGTGCACGAAACCTACGATTCCGAACTGATCAACTTCTTCCGTAGCCAGAATCCGGGTCTGAAGGTGGTGAGCCATCCCGAATGCCACCCGGGTGTCGCCCTCCTCAGCGATTACGTAGGCAGCACCGGCCAGATGGTCACCTACATCAAGGACCAGCCCGAAGGCACCCCGTTCCTGCTCCTTACCGAATGCGGTCTCAATGCCCGTATGCAGTACGAGTTCCCCAACAAGCGCTTTATCGGCAGCTGCAGCATGTGTAAGTACATGAAGTCCAACTCCCTGGAAAACATCCTGGAAACCCTCCGTCATCCGGAAGCAGCCCAGCATGTGGAACTGGACGAAGCCACCCGCGTCGCCGCCAAGAAGTGCATCGACGCCATGTTCTACTACGCAGCAAAATAGTTGGAAGTTGGAAGTAGACAGTAGACTGTAGACTGTTTACTGGGGTAGAGTTATGCGAGGTGCCAAGCTTTAACTCATTGCTCACCTCTCACAGCCCATCGCTTTTTGAGGAAATTGATGAAGAAGTTTCTTTTTGTTCTGATTGCCGTGGTCGGTATGCTGTTTTCTCAGGCAGCTGCCGACGAGGGATACTGGCCCAAGTCCTACTTTGCAGAAGTAGGTTTCGGCATTATCGCATCTAAGGGCGACTTTAACGAAAGGTCGACTGCAATCACAGATACCGCAGGCAAAAAAGGTCTCATTCACCAGCCAGCCCTGGATTTTCTGGCAACACCCGACCTTACCATCGGTGCCAACATAGCCCAGTTCACCCTAGCCCTGAATTTCCAGTATTGGACATCCAACCAGACCTTAGCCGGTTTTCCCGATGAATCCTACACGGCAGATTCCCGCATTTGGCGTCTCGGCTTTGAGTTTACATACAACTTATTCTGGCCCGACTATTTCCAGATCGGCCTCGGCGGCGGTTACTCCTACACAAGCATCAACACTAAAAATTCTGTCTACTTCCAGGATGGAGGCGTCCAGAGTTCTGAACTGATGGGTTCTGCAGTAGGCTTTATCGCCAACCTCCATTACTACTTTACAGACCAGCTTTCCATGGTTCCGGCAATCAAGGTTTACGAAAACTGGTTCAAGAACGCATACAGCGGAAGAACCGACAATTGCGATCTGGATCCGTACCTGTGGCAGACCTTCGTGCTGGCCTCTGTCAGTCTGCAGTATACCTTCTAGACAATACATCAACCTCGGACTTTTACATTTAGAGGCCGTGCAAAAAAAGTCGTCAATTTCTATCTTTGGCGACCATGAAAACAATCTCTAGAATCGCTTTCGCTTTCAGCTGCCTCGCAGCAACCGCCAACACATTTGCCATGGACGCCAAGGGCTGGGCATCCACCTACGAATCCATGGCCGCCTTCGAAGACAAGGGCGTACTCAACGAGTATTACAACAACCGCCCCGGCTATGTAAAGCCCATTATCGACAATCTGGGCAATGTGCTGAACAGCAACTGGTATGTAAGCGCAAACGTTCCCCAGAGTCTGACATTTGAAGTGGGCATGCCCTTCTCCATCGTCCCTATCGGAGATGATGACAGAAAATTCTCCGAAACCTTTGACATCTACGGAACTCCCATGGCCTTCGATGTCCCCACCATTTTCGGCGAACACGGCAATCCCCAGGAAAACACCGGCCTAGTTTACGGTAACGAGACCTTGAACGGTCTGGGAGTTTTCACTTACCCCTATCTGCAAGTTGCAGGCAGTTTCTACCACGCACGCGTTGTCCTGCGCGGTATGTTCCTGCCCAGCATCAGCAATCTGACCAAGTTCAATCTTTTCGGTTTCGGTCTGCAGTATAGTTTCGGTCACCTGTTCCAGTATATGTTGCCTCCCGCAGCCCAGGGCCTTGACGTAAGCTTTGTCTTCGGCTACAGCACCAGCGGCATCGGCTACCGCCCCGACGAATACAAGGGCTCTCTCGATCTGGATGTTTCCGCCACCACGTTTGACGTTGTCATTGGCTATAAGCCCATCAACTTTATCGAAGTGATGATGACCTTGGGTTACCAGAGCGCCACCATGAAGTCTTCTGGCCACATGTACCAGGTTGCCGGAACAGATCCCTTCACCGGCGCTGAAATCGAAACCAACGTTATTAACCCCAACATTTCTGTAGACGGCAATAACGGTTTCAAGTTCGGCCTGGCCGTGGCCTTCCAGTTCGGTAGTTCCTTCCACCCGGTTCTCGGATTCGATTACGCCGGCAAGTCCAGCTACACCACCAACGTACTTTACTTCCGTCAGCAGTTGGGTCACGACAAGACCCCCGACGAAATCGCAAAGGAAAAGGGTTACGTTCGCGGCGCCGTGAACGAAAAGGAAGAATCCAAGGTTGAATCAGTCCAGGAAGAAGCTCAGGATTCCTACAATGAAATGAATGACTCTGCAGAACAGATTTCCAACGAAGAACCTGTCGCAGATAATTCCAACGACGATTTCGACTCCCCGTCTTACGACGATTAATCAAATAAAACAAAAAGGCACAAGATGATTACTTTCCTAATTGGCGTTGCTATCCTTATTGGCGGCTACTTCACTTACGGCAAGTTCGTAGAACACGTGTTCGGCCCCGACGACCGCAAGACTCCCGCCACCGAAAATCCCGATGGTGTGGACCGTCTGGTTCTCCCCCACTGGAAGAATATGCTGATCCAGCTTTTGAACATTGCCGGTATCGGTCCTGTGATTGGCGTGATTCTGGGCATCAAGTTCGGCGCCATCGTCTTCATCTTGCTGCCTCTGGGAAACGTGCTGGGCGGAGCCGTACACGATTACTTTAGCGGTATGGTCAGCATGCGCAACAACGGTTACAACGTGCCGGCCCTTTCCCGCAAGTTCATGGGCAAGGGTCCTTCCAAGGTGGTAATGACCTTGATTTCCGTAGCCCTGATTTTGGTGGGCGCCGTATTCACCAACACCCCCGCCCAGCTGATCAACACCCCCATCCTCGTCGGTAACGCCGTATCCCCCACCCTGTTCTGGATTGCGGTGGCCTGCATTTTCGTTTACTACTTCCTCAGCACATTCTTCCCCATCGACAAGATTATCGGACGTATCTACCCGGTGTTCGGCGGTTTGCTGATTTTAGCCTCTCTCGCCATTCTCGTGGGCATCGCCCCCAACCTGAACGTACTTGACGAAATCAACTTCAACGACTTCGGCAGCAACTTTACGCAACATCCGGCTCACCAGCCCATCTTGCCCATGCTGTTCGTAACCATCGCCTGCGGCATCATCAGCGGATTCCATAGTACCCAGAGCCCTCTGGTGGCACGTACCGAATTTACCGAAAAGACCGGCCGTCAGACATTCTACGGTATGATGATTCTGGAAGGTCTCATCGGTATGATCTGGGCTGCCGGCGGTATGTTCATCTATCACCTCCATCCGGAACTGATTACTGGCGCCAGCGGCGTCAAGGTCTTGAGCACCCTGGTTTCTACCGTGCTGCCCTTCGCCCCCATTTCTGTGCTGGTCGTGGTTGGCGTGATTATACTTGCCATTACCAGTGGCGACACAAGCCTCCGCAGCCTCCGTCTGACCATTGCAGAACTTTTGCACATTGATCAGACTTCCGCCAAGAACCGTCTGTTCTTGACCGTTCCCATGTTCGCCATCTGCCTTGCCATTATCTTCTGGAGCAATCTGGACAAGGAAGGTTTCAACATCCTGTGGAACTACTTCAGTTGGAGTAACCAGCTCATGGCCGTCTGCAGCCTCTGCGTTACCGTGGTCTACCTTCGCTGCAAGAAAAAGAATTTCTGGATTGCACTTCTGCCCTGCATGTTCATGACTTTCATTACCGCAGATTATATCCTCTGGGTCAGCCCCACCAACTTGAAGGGAGCTCCCGTAGGTTTCGGTCTGGACTATAATACCGCAAGAGTCATGGCCGTATTCGTAGCCATCGCCCTGGGCGTTTGGCTGGTCCGTCGCGGCAAGGAACTTTCCAGGAGGAACGAATTCGACCCCGACAAGTGGGACCACGAACTGGACAAGAAGAATAACTTCAATCCGCAGTTGCGCAGAAAACAAAAGTAAGCCAACCTAAGTAAAGAGCCATGAGCTATGAGCAGCGAGCTTAAAGCGGAAAGGTTTAAGCGGAAAGAGAAACTTTAACCTTTAAACTTTTAAACTATGCAAATCCAGGGGACCATTAAATCCATCACATTCCACAGTCCGCAGAATGGCTTTACCGTTTTGCGCCTTAATGAGGCGGAATCCAAGAAGGTGGTAGTGGTCACGGGAACCCTCCCGGAACTGAACGTAGGCGAGAATATAAAGTTCGAAGGAGAATGGGGACGTCACCCCAAGTTCGGCACACAGTTCAAGTGTACATCCTTTGAACTCATCGCCATGGCCGACGACAGCGACGTGGTGGCCTACCTGGGTAGCGGACTTTGCCAGGGTATCGGTCCCAAGACCGCGCAGAACATCTATGATGTTTTTGGCGAAGAAACTTTCGACGTTTTAGACAACGATCCAGACCGTTTTCGCAGCGTAAAAATTAAAGGTCTGCCCAAGGCCAAGGTGGAACTTTTCCTGGCCCGCTGGCAAGAGGCACGCCACAGCCGCGAAACCATGATGTTCCTGTACAGCCACGGCATCGTAGGAAGCATCGCCAAAAAACTCTGGACCCGATTCGGCCAGGGGACTGTCCCCAAGATCCGCGACAATCCCTACATGCTCTGCGAGGAAGTTTTCGGCATCGGCTTTTTAAAGGCCGACGAAATCGCCATGAAGCTGGGGCTCCCCAAGGACAGTCCCACCCGTATGCAGGAAGCCTTGCTGTACACCCTGCAGGAAGCCTCCATGGGAGACGGCCACGTATTCCTCCCTAGGGAACAGTTGCTGAGCCGCGCCATCAAAAATCTGCGAATTGACATTTACGATGAGGATTCCGTAAACCGTCTTATTGACCAGTTCGACATCCTCTGCGGCAACGAAAGAATCAGACGTATAAACGACGACTGTTTCCACCCCCTCCTATTTAACGCCGAGCAGCGAATTGCAGACAACATCAAATTCCGTTTATGCAATACCGACTACGAAGCCATCGGCGAAGAATTCGCCAACAGGGAATTACGGGACTGGGAAAGGGCACAGAAATTTTCTTTTGACCCCATTCAGCGCGACGCCATTATCCAGGCTCTGAGCCACAGGATGTTCATCATCACGGGCGGACCCGGCACCGGTAAGACCACCATTCTAAAGGGCATCCTCCATCTGGCCAGAAAGCTGGGCGACAACATCCTGCTTGCCGCCCCCACGGGCCGTGCCGCCAAGCGCATGGGCGAATGCTGTGGCGAAAAGGCAAGCACCATCCACCGCCTTCTGGAAATGGATCCGGTTTCCAGGAAATTCTCGAAAAACGGTTTGAACCAGCTGGATTGTAACCTGCTGGTCATTGACGAATTCAGTATGGTGGATACCTGGCTTGCCGCCTCTCTGTTAGACGCAATCCCCATGAAGGCCCGCATCGTCATTGTTGGCGACGCCGACCAGTTGCCAAGTGTCGGACCTGGCAACGTATTGAACGATTTACTCAGCAGCCCCGGCTTCCCCCATATCCGTCTGCAGCACATTTTCCGTCAGGCCAGCGACAACGACATCGCCGAAAAGGCAAGCAAGATTAACCAGGGAATCACCCCCACTCCCCTTGACGGCCCCAACTTTCACTTTGTCCCCTTCGAGACACCCGAAGAATGCAAGGCCCATCTGGAGCAGTTAATCTCCACCGGCATCAAGAGCAAACTGGACATCAATCTCACCGAGCAGATGCAGGTCCTGGTACCTATGCGCAAGGGTCCCCTTGGTATTTTCGAGTTGAACCCCTTCCTGCAAGGTTTGCTGAACCCCAATGTTCCCCGCCACAAGATGATGGGCGTCGAATGGAGCCAGGGCGATCGCGTCATGCAGGTGAAGAACAACTACGAAAAGAACGTCTTTAACGGCGACGTCGGTACAATCTGGCGCGTGGACGCGGTCAACAAGAAGATTACCGTTTTCTACGACGACAAGACCGTAGACTACGAAGACGACGAGTTGGAAGAACTGACCCTAGCCTACGCCTGCACCATCCACAAGAGCCAGGGCAGCGAATACCCGGCAGTCATCGTGGTACTGGATTCCAGCCATTACGTTATGCTCCAGCGGAACCTGATCTACACGGCCATTACCCGTGCCAAGGGCCATGTGTGGATCCTCTCGGCACCCGGTTCCCTGCACCAGGCCATACGTACCATCCGTAACGCCCGCCGCTTTACCCGTCTTACCGAAAGGCTGGCTACAGGATTCTAATTTCGGGGTTAAACGAACCAAATTCCCTCAAAAAACGCTTTTTCGCCTACCATTTGACGTTGTAAGAATCAAAAAACTTTTTTCTTGAACTACATTTTGCGCGGAAATGCTTTTTACAGTGCTTACATACACAGTGGTTTCACTCCTGGCAGTGTTCTGCCTTTTTTACGCATGGCTCGAAGTGCGCTTTTTCCGCGCGCTGGGTTCTGTGCGTAAGGGCGACTCCGATGTGGAACCCGCTCCAAAGGTAAGCATCCTCATTGCGGCCCGAAACGAAGAAGAAGGGATCCGCGAAACTCTTGAATCGGTCATGAAGCAGGATTACCGCGGTTTTTGGGAAGTCTGGGTCGCCGATGACCGCAGCACAGACAGAACTCCCAAAATCCTGGCCGAGTACGTCGACAAATACCCCGACAGGTTCCATGTCCTGACCATCAAGGACATTCCCGAGGGAGTCAGCCCCAAGAAGCACGCCCTGAGCCTGATGATCGAGGCCTGCAACGGCGAAATCCTCTGCCTGACCGACGCCGACTGCATCGTAAAGCCCACCTGGGTCACAGGCATCGTCGCCGAATTCGAACCCGGCATTGAACTGGTAGCAGGTCACTCCTACATTCCCACGGTCAAGGGTAAGTCTGGCGTTCTAATCTGTATGCAGGCCGTAGAGACTCTTATATATAGAGTGGCAGGAACCGCAGGCTTGGCCATGCACCTGCCCCTGACCAGTACCGGTAACAACCTGGCCTACCGCAAGAGTTTTTTCAAGAGCGTCAAGGGCTTCGAAAACGTCATCAAGATCCAGAGCGGCGACGACGACCTGCTGATGCAGAAACTGGCAGCCGACCGCCCCTGGGCCATGCGCTACTGTATCAACGAAGCCACCTTCGTTACGACTAACGGCAAGGAAACCCTGAAGGAACTTTGGGAACAGCGCAAACGCTGGGCCTCCAAGACCATATATTACACACCGAAAATCGTTTTCGTACTGAGCATGGTGTTCCTGTTCCTGCTGATGGAATGCATCGGGGCGGCCCTTTCACCGTTCAGCTTTACAATTTTCCTGGCCACAGCGATAACATTCGTCGTCAAGTGCGCCGGTGACCTGATTTTAATACTCCGGGGGCTAAGAATCTTTAGGCAGGAACACTTGATCAAATGGTGTATCCCGGTGGAGTTCATCCACGCCCCCTTCACCGTTCTGGCCGTACTCTTCGGCCTCTTCGGACGCTTCAAATGGAAGTAATCTATGGCAACAGCAAAGGCAACTGATACTACTGCGGCAAAGGCTACAAAAACTGCAAAGGCAGCTAAGCCCGCCACAAAAGCAAAGAAATCTGCAGTCCCCGTCGAAGGGAAGACTCTCATTATTGCAGAAAAGCCCAGCGTCGCCCTGGACTTGGTCAAGGTCCTAGGCCAGAAAAACTTCACCAAGGGAAACGGCGTCTACGAAAGTGACACCACCATCGTCAGTCACGCCATCGGCCATTTGGTTGAAATCGCCGACCCCAAGGAAATCGACGAACGATACAAGAAGTGGGAAATGAGCACCCTCCCCATGTTGCCGGAGAAGTTCCCCCTTTCTGCCAACCCCACCACCAAGAGCCAGCTTTCCATCCTGAGCAAGCTGATCAAGCGCAAGGACGTAACCACCCTCGTAAACGCTTGCGATGCTGGCCGCGAAGGTGAATTGATATTCTTCTACATCCTGGACTACGTGCTGAAGGGCAAGTTCACAGGCAAGACCATCAAGCGCCTGTGGATGCAGAGTATGACCCCCGCCGCCATCCAGGAAGCCTTTGACAACATGCGCGACGGCGCCGACATGGAAAACCTGAAGGCCGCCGCCATCTGCCGTAGCGAAGCCGACTGGCTTATCGGTATGAACGGCAGCCGCGGACTTACCGCCTACAACAGTTCCATGGGCGGTTTCCAGATTACCCCCTGTGGCCGTGTGCAGACCCCCACCCTCGCCATCATCGTGAACCGCGAAGAAGAACGCCACCAGTTCGTCCCCAAGAAGTTCTGGACCATCGAGGCCAACTTCGACAACAGCGGCAACAACTATCAGGGCAAGTGGTTTACCCCCAACGGCGACAGCAAGCAGAAACAGATTTTTGACGAAGCCAAGGTCCAAGAAATCCTTTCCAAGTGCAAGGGCAAGACTGGTACCATCGAAGAGACCACCGCACCCAGTTTCCAGAAGTGCGGCCCCCTGTACGACCTGACTACCCTCCAGCGCGAAGCCAACAACCGTTTCGGCTTTAGCGCCAAGACAACCCTTTCAATCGCCCAGGCCCTCTACGAACGCCACAAGGCAACCACCTACCCCCGTACCGACAGCAAGCACTTGCCCGAAGATTATGTGGGACCCGTAAAGGCCACCCTCGGAAAAATTACAGGTTCCCTGGCAACCTTCGCACAAACGGCCCTCAACAACAACTGGGTCGTAAAGACACCCAAGGTTTTCGACAACAAGAAGATCTCGGACCACTTTGCCATTATCCCCACAGGCATCATGCCCACAGACCTAAGCGAAGCGGAACAGAAAGTGTTCAACATGATCTGTCAGCGTTTTATCGCTGTCTTCTACCCGCCTGCAAAGTACCTGAACACCACCCGCGTGACCACCGTCGAAAACGAGACCTTCATTACCGAAGGCAAGATCCTGGTGGAACCCGGTTTCAAGGCCGTGTACGGCAAGGATGCAGACGACGAAGCCAACATCCCGCAGCTGAAGGGCGACAAGGCCAAGGCCGTTGAAATCGAAGCCAAGGAAGACTTTACCAAGCCTCCTGCCCACTACACCGAAAGTACCCTCCTCTCCATGATGGAAAGTGCCGGTAAACTGGTGGAAGACGAAGAACTCCGCGACGCCATGAAGGAACGCGGCCTGGGCACTCCTGCCACCCGCGCAGCCATTATCGAAAAGCTAGTCACCGACAAGTACGTGGTCCGCGACGGCAAGGACATGATCGCTACGGCCAAGGCCTTCGACCTGATCAAGGTATTAAAGGCTATGGATATTGAGGCCCTCACAAGTCCAGAGCTAACTGGTGAGTGGGAATATAAGATGGAGCAGATCGAGAAGGGCAAGGAAACCCGCGAGAACTTCATGAACGGCATTGTAGAAATGACCCGCACCATGGTGAAGAACATCAAGGGCTTCAAGGAAGAAAGCACTACAGGCGAAGCAAGTTTCAGCCCGGTGAACGGCAAGAAGGTTTTCGAGACCGTCAGCAGATACACCACCGAAGATGGAATCGTCATCCGCAAGATGATCGGCGGCAAGAGACTTTCCAACGAAGAAATAGTGGAACTCCTGACCAACCACAAGATTGGTCCCCTTACCGGATTCCGCAGCAAGAAGGGCGTAGAATTTTCTGCCGTAGTTATCATCAACGACCAGAACAAAATCGAGTTCGTCTTCGATGATAACAAGGAAGGATCCGAAATTGAATTGGGCCAGCAGGTAGGCAACTCTCCGCTGGACAACTCCGCTGTGTACGAAACCATGACCGGTTACGTCAGCGATAGCTATGTAAAGAAGGAACCTAGCGGCCTGCAGCTGCCCAAGATTCTTCTCGGCAAGGAAATTCCCCTGGAACAGATCCAGAAGATGCTCTCCGGAACCGAAGTGAAGACCGAACTGATCAAGGGTTTCCGCAGCAACAAGACACACCGCACCTTTGACGCTTTCCTCTACATCGACAAGAAAGGCAAGTTAAAGTTTGACTTCCCGCCCAGAGAATTCAAGCCTCGCCGTTGGGGCGCCAAGAAGGCCTCCGCAAGCAAGAGCTCCGATGAAGATTATGTTCCGTAATGGATCGGCAAGTTCCTTACCTTAAAGGGTAACGAGCAAGTCGAGAGGTGTATGGATTTTGAAATTTAGAACAGCAGTCTTTATTGTATCAAGCGCATTCTGTGCCGTTTTCGCACAGCCGGTGCCGTCTGCCCTAGACAGTGCCGTCATGCAGGTTTCCCCGGACACGTCCCAGGATATTGTCCTGCAGGACCTTTCTGCCATGGCCGCCAAGGCCGCCGCAGATTCCGTTACCGTCAACGAGTCCGTCGCAAGTACCGGAACCGACGCAGAATCCACAGCAGGCACCACCTCCGCAGGCGCCGTCTCCGCAGAATCAGCCCCTGAATCTGCCGCAGAGCCCACTGTAACCGCAGCCACCGCAACAGAGTCCATCCAGGACACCGCAGCGGTCCCAAACCCCTACGACCTTCCCGACGCCTTGATGCCCCTATGGAATTCCATGAGCATCAAGCAAAAGGCCGCCCAGATGGTCATGGTCTATATGACCCCCGCCAGCTTCATGATCGATAATGAATTCGGCGGTATCCTTGTAATGCGCAGTCACCTTAAGGATCTGGAAAAATTCAAGGATGTCATCAGCACCATCAACGACAGCCTCGCAATCCCCCCCGTCGTCGCCGTAGACCAGGAAGGCGGACGAGTAAACCGCATCTCCAGCATCTCGCCCCAGTGGGCAAGAACTCCCAGCGCTAAGGCCATGAGAAAAATGGAGGCGGACTCTATCCAGCAACTGGCTCAGCAAATCGGAAACGTGCTGAAGGAAGCGGGAATCAACATGAATCTGGCTCCCGTCCTGGACCCGGCAAAAGACAGCCGAGGCAAGCGTTCCTTCATGGAAGAATCGGACCGCAGCTGGGGCGAAGACACCACCAATGCCTACAAGGTCCGCGCCTTCGTAAAGGGCATGGCCCAGAGCGGCATCGTCTGCGTTTCCAAGCATTTTCCCGGTTATGATTCCTGGACAAATAGCGACCACCAGATCGCCATCAGCACCACTCCCAAAAAGTCAATCAAGAAAAACGTCGCATTTTTCAACGCCCTCGCCGCAGACATTCCCATCACCATGATGAGCAGCGTCCGCTTTGTCCGCGTGTCAAACCGCCCTGCAGTTTTCGAGCCCAAGATTATTTCGCTGGCCCGTCGCATGTCACCAGAAACAGTCATCCTCACCGACGACCTGTGGGGCGTTTCACTCCGCGCCTGGATCAGTGGGACCGAACGAGTCACCAGCAAAAACTACCCCTCTAAGGATTTCAAGAAACTTGTGCAGACCGCCCTCTCCGCCGGCAACGACATGTTCATGATTACCTATCCCCAGAAAGCAGTGGAAATGGTAAAAATCCTTACGGCCATGTCCAATCAGAACGCCAAGTACAAACAGAGAATCGAAGAGTCCTGCGCCCGTATTCTTAAAATGAAATACCGCGCCGGCATTCTAAAGTAAGCGCGACGCGGTTATCAAAAAATTAGAACATCACTTCTGCTTCAGCCTTGGTAATGTTCTTCACTTCCTTCCGGATTTTTTCAGGACCTGCTTTCTGCAGGCACAGCTTCAGCAATTCCGCAGCAGCCATGGCATCTGCCAGCGCCCGGTGGTGATTAAAGTCCGGAAGATTCAAACTCATGATCAGGTTGTGCAGGCTGTAACTCCCCTGCCCCGGAAAATATCGACGGGTCAACTTTACAGTGCAAAGCCTGGGCGGATCAATCTTGATGCAACAACGACGCAATTCAGCCCGCAAAAAACGGCAGTCGAACTGAACATTGTGCGCCACGAAAATGCGGCCCTGCAAAAGTTCGGCAACTTCCTCGGCAACAGAAGCAAACTGCGGCTGCCCCTGAACCATCTCGTCGGTAATTCCGGTTAAGTTCTGCACAAAAGGCTGTATGGGCATTCCCGGATCCAGCAAGACCTGGTACGTCTTCACCACCTCGAAATCATCCAGCAGAACAATCCCGATTTCTGTAATGCGACCATTTTCCGGCGTACCGCCGGTGGTCTCCAAATCCACAACAGCAAACTTCATGAGTCTACTTTACAGGAATTTCAAATTCAATGGTTTCGCGACCGCAAACAGCCTTGGCCTTCAACACGTTTGCCTTGGGGCGAGCATAAAGAGGAGCCACCATCAAGTTCATAATCTTGCTGCTTTCGCTGGGAGTGGCGGCATCATCGCTGGCAGACTGTGTAAAGATGGGATTCTTGCCCTTGTCGTAAATGTAGAATGTCAAGTCGCGGACCATACCCTTCTTGATCTGTTCCTTGGGAACCTGGAAATAGACGATACCACCCTTGGGAACCTTACGCAGACTATCCTTGATTTCTTCTTCAGTGGCAAAGTCCGCTTCCATAGCCATGCGGACATCTTTCTTTAACTTGTCTACACTTTCGTAATCCACAGAAATCTGATACTTCACATCCTCCGGAACGGCGGTCGGGCGCACATCACGAATCTGTGCATTGTTCTGATAATATTCCCAACGGCCATTGTCGTGCAGGATAACGGTAGAGCCATTGGAAGTCTTGGCAATAATATCTTCGGCAAAGGCACCAACAGTCAAGGCCATAGACAGGGAAACAACAGAAACGAAAGCAAATTTATTCATCATAGAACCAAATATATATGAAAGTCAAAAAAAGGACTGCAAACCTTTTGAAAAAATGTTTTTATAAACAGCCTATCTCATCATGTCGCAGACTTCAGAACCGATGACACCATTCTGGATCGTGGTCATCAATAGACGCTGTTCAATATCGTCCGGCGGATCCGCAGGTCCCACAAAGGGAGCCTTACCCGAGGTCCTGTATTCCTGAACAAGACGTTCTCCAAGTGCGGCGTGCAAAGCAAGACTCGTATCGATGTACTTGAGATGGGTAGGTTCATCTAACATGAAGTTCAAGGGAGCCTTGTGGTTCAGCACACGGCTTTCGGGAACGAATTCACCGAACTCATCTTCGACGCCCATGTTTGCCACCACCAATTCCGGGCGGTTCATGATGACTGTCGTCGCCGAGATAGACAGAGCGCCCTTTACGCCAGTAGCGGTCACCAGGAAGTCAGCTTCTTCAACAGCAGCCTTTACAGCACCATCGTTAAAGCAATCCACGATAGTTACATCGTTGCGTTCCAGCACATGGCAAAAATCAGACGAAGAACTTCTGCGGTTTGTGTCGGTAACAGTTGTCACCTGCATTCCGCGACGAACTCCCTGCAGGGCGATGCCGCAACCAACCTTGCCGCTTCCAAAAACAATCAGCTTCTTATTTTCGAAATCATTATAGCCAAGTTGCTCCAAACCTCTAAAGCAACCATCGCCTGTTCCCAGAATGGTTTCAATGCGCTTCACGATCCCACTATCAGCCACATACACGGGGAATTCAGACTTTTCAAAGAACTGCACTCCGCTGCGAGTCAATTCCACAAAGCCCAGCTTCGGATGGCAAGAAGCGAACTGACCCGCACAATCAAGAATCAGGTCAAAGTCATCAGCCACCTTACCGCATTTAATATCATCATCCGTAACAACAGGGACCCCAGATTCGGTCAGAAGTTCGATAACCGATTCATCACAAGGCATCTGGGTATCGCCTGATACCGCATGTCCCACATAGACCTGAGCCCCGCCAGCAATCAGGGTTCGGTATTCCAGGAGTGTATTCCTGTAAATGGGAGTTGCCACAAGAACCTTGAGGCCCTCAAAGGGGCGTTCACAAACCCACTGGTCCGCAAGGAAAGCCAAGGCGGGATACTCACGGGGATCATAATGTTCGTTGATAATCTCTTCAAAAAGCATGCGACAAAGTTAATAATTAGCGAACAGGTCGGTCGGCATTCGCCTCCCTATGAGGCCCGAGGTCGGTAGCTTCGCTACCTAGAGGATTGAGGAGAGTGAATAGTGAATAGTGAATAGTGTAAAGCTTAAAGAATAAAGGAGATATCTCATATCTCATATCTCATATCTCATATCTCATATCTCATACCTCGAACCTCATTCGGTGTGATTCATAACTATATTTCCACTTGATAAAAAAGGAACTCTTATGAAACGTATTGCAAGGAAATGGATTGAGCTTAGCCTCATCATTCGTATTATCATCGGACTAATTCTTGGCGCTGTCCTCGGATTATTCGCTCCGCAGCTCAGCGCCATCGGCATTCTCGGCACCCTATTTGTAGGCGCCCTGAAAGGTGCCGCCCCCATCCTGGTGTTCGCCCTGGTGGCAAGTTCCATTGCAGGAGCCGGAGAAGGAATCGGCAGCAGATTCCGCAAGGTGATTCTTCTTTACGTCATCAGTTCCATTGGCGCAGCCGCCTTGGCTGTCGCGGGAAGCGAACTATTCCCAGTCACCATGAAATTGTCCGTCTCTGCTGCAGAAGGTGCCGCCCCTAGCGGCATTGGCGAAGTTCTGACGAACCTGGTAAAGAACTGCGTCCAGAATCCCATCGCAGCCCTGGCCGGTGCAAATTACATCGGAATCCTCTTCTGGTCTATCGTATTCGGCTTGGCTCTTAAGAAACTTCCTGTAGACCATACCGTCACCGTCATCACCGACGCTTCCGCCGCCATATCCCAAGTCATCCGCTGGATTATCCAGATGGCACCTTTCGGCATTCTAGGTTTGGTATTCTCCTCCGTTGCCGAAAACGGAATGAGCATCTTCGCCGACTACGGAAAGCTCTTGGCCTTACTGGTGGGCTGCATGCTGGTAGTCGCCCTTGTCCTGAATCCCATCATCATTTTCATCACACTCCGTAAAAATCCCTACCCCCTGGTATTCCGCTGCCTTCGCGACAGCGGCATTACCGCTTTCTTCACCCGTAGTTCTGCAGCCAACGTTCCGGTGAACATGGCACTTTGCGAACGCCTGGGTCTTGAAAAGGACTTCTACTCTGTTTCCATTCCTCTGGGCTGCACCATCAACATGTGCGGTGCCGCCGTGACTATCGCCGTCATGACTCTGGCCGTAGCAAACACCCTGGGCATCCATGTGGACCTTCCCACCGCCTGCATTCTCTGCGTTATGAGTGCCATTGGCGCTTGCGGAACTTCCGGTATCGCTGGCGGCTCCCTATTCCTCATTCCCATGACCTGCTCTATCCTGGGCATCAGCGGCGACATTTCCATGCAGGCTGTAGCTGTGGGCTTTATCCTGGGCGTGGTACAGGACTCCATGGAAACCGCACTGAACTCCAGCAGTGACGTCATCTTCACTGCCACGGCGGAATATCACCACAGGAAAAAGAACTGCTTGAAGATTTAAGGTCTCGCGCAACGCAAGAAATCAAAAATCGCAAACCTCCCGATTTTTTTTCGGGAGGTTTTTCTTATTCACTTTTTTAGAATAGAAATTAGATAATACACCATACAGCCTCCAACACAGAGGCCTACCCCCTAGAAACAGATTTCTACTTTTCCACACTAATCAATTGTGCGTTTCCACGGCCGGGCAGGGGCTTGAAGATTTTTACCATGGCGGTAAGTTCTTCGCCGAAGGCCTTCATGTTGCAGGTAAACATGTAGTTGGTTCCCGCCATAATCTGGGTGGACACGCTCATGGGTGTAAGCTTCAAATAGCCGTAATCCTTGGTGGCTTCGGCAAACACAGCCAAGTCTTCTTCCGTGGGCTGGCGAGATTCACCATATGCGCCTACGAAATTTTTCTCATCGGTACCAGCGCGGACTGCGGCAATATGCTTTTCAATTTCCTCGGCCACATTCACTTCGGGATTGTTGGCGCGACGATTAGAAATGCCGTAGGAAAGCACCACGTTGGCGTTGGGTTCCAACTGTTTCAATTCCTTGGCACTGGCCAGGCGACCGCCGCTTCCGTAAGTACAGAAGGGCACCACCACCTTTCCGCTCAAGTCGTTAGAATCCAGGAAGGTATACATAGGCGGGGCAAAGAATCCAAACATAATGGGAGCGCCCACATAGAGCGTATCGTACTTGGAAAGATCCTGCTTGGCGTTAGCGAGGGCAGGCCACTTCTTAGATTCGCGTTCTGCACGGACAGCGGCAATGGTGCTGTCGTAAGTGGAGGGATAGGGCGTTACAAGTTGCAGTTCAATGGCATCGGCACCCAGCTGCTTTACAAATTCCTCGGCAACCTTCTTGGTGGTTCCCGTCTGGGAATAATAAATCACAGCGGTTTTCTGCGCCTTTGCGTCAGGTTCCGCAGCAGTTTGATTCTGCGCGACTTTCTGTTCATTGCAAGCGGTCATGCAAGCCGCCACCGCTACGACACCAAATACACTTAAGAACTTTTTCATATAAGGCCTCAACTTTATTTCTAAAATATAAGAAATAAAGGCAGACCTGTTTTTATACAAATTAAAAAATGTCTTTTTTAAAAGAGCTATCCTGTTAATTTTTTTTAAATTTGCCAGAACACGTTCCTCAGTCGGCCCGTCATTAGGCAAGCGCAATCGCAACATAAATTCACGTACCGCTAGACAGAGAATCCATTCCAGCTTATGAGACAAAAGGTCAAACGTTCTATTCAGAAAGTCATCCCTTGATTCACATTCTTCTCCATCAAAATAATTTACCGGTCCATCTTTCACCATCCCCTTCACGAAAAACAAACGCATACTAAGCTGACCATTTTCGTGATAGGAGCACTCTACACCTTCAGGCAAATTTCCATTCTGTTCAACATTCCAAATTCTCGATAAAGACGGTTACTGCGATCATAACAGCGACAACGGCCTTTTTCCCAGTATTCAGAAAACGCAAGAGAGCCGTCCCTTCCAAACACAGGAACAAAGCCATCAATCACACGACCATCCCGAAAAACATGGCGACAAATCCGCAAGCCATTTTCAAAGGTCATGATTCTTGGCCCATCTAGCAAACCTTCCCGATAGGTGGCGGTACTACGCAGTGCGCCAGAGGGATAATATTCCTTGCAGGCTCCATCGCGATAGCCGTTTTTCAGAGGGCATTCAAACCATACTTTCCCATTTTCGTGGTAACGTCTTTCCATGTTGTCCATTGTAGACCTCCTTATGCCTACAATGGACCTTTCGGAAACGCTCTTTAGGTCGCCTGACAGGCGACATCAAAAAACGGAAAATATTCCGTCTAATCTATTCCGGCCACACGAAGGTGGCGTTCAGATCCTTCTCGCCGTTATCGATGAGAATATCCTGACCAGTGCAGTTCTTGTTCACCACCGTAAGGAAGTACACCCACTGGGCAATATCTTCGGGAGACGCCCAGCGCTTTAGGGGCGTTACATCCATGATCTGTTTCCAGAGTTTTGCATCATCCATGACAGGGCGGTTCAATTCCGTGGTAACGCCACCCGGCGAAATGCTATTGCAGGTGGCGCCATACTTGGCAACCCGCAAAGCCACGTTTTTCATGTAAGAAAGAAGTCCGCCCTTAGAAGCGGAGTATTCCGGAAATTCGGCACCGGAGTGAGCGGAGGCGGATGCCACCAGAAGTACCGACTTGATGCCGGCATGAAAGGCATACTTTTCTACAAAGTTGATGGAACCTTTCAGATTCACTTCGATGTCCCTACCGGAATTCTGGACGCCAGCGTTACTGATTACGATATCCATCGGTTCATCAATTGCGGGAAGCGAATCCTTGTCCGAGACATCGGCGATGTAATGTCTATATAGTTTGCTCTGGATACTTGCGGGCCCAATATCCAATCCAAAAACAGCGCAACCATTTTGCAGAAAAAGTTCCGCAATGGCGCGGCCAATACCGCAACTTGTACCGCTAATCAGGACGTTCATTTTGCAGCCTTCATGTTCAGGTATTCACGGCCCACGTCATGCTTTTCCCAGCTGCAGACCATCTTGTAGCCAATGGGGCTAATCAGAATTTCACAAAGCAGCTCCATCACGGAACCGGTAATGGAACAGACGATCACCTGGGTCATGGTCCAACCGAAGAACACATGGCTCACCACCATGGCGAAAATAAAGTTGTCTACAAACTGGGCCACCATGGTGGAGATGTAGGAACGGAGTGCAAAATTTTTAAAGCCCGTGGTTTTCGTACTTTTGGCAATCAGGTAGTTCACAATGGAGTTGACGCCCGACGAAGTGAACATGGCAAGAGCAGAACCCAGCACCACATACCAGGAACCGCCAAATGTGGCATTCAGCGCCGCGTTGGCTACGTTCGCCATTTCGGGATTGGAATCCACGTAGCTGTAGAATTCGCCCCACATTCCGGGGGTGCGTGAAAGCAGACTGAACAAGGCGCAAGTGACCAGGTTGATAAACAGCGCCACCATGGAAACCTTCATGGCGGCCTTGGGGCCAAAGCGCTTGCAGATCATGTCCATGCAGAGGAAGGAGAACCAGCTCAGGGTAAAACCGCAATCAAGGGCCAGGTACTCCGTAGAGAACAGCTCCTTGTTGGCGAGCAGGTTCATGCAAACCACAGACAATACAAAAAATGTAACAGCCAGGGAAGGGATATTTCTCAGGAGAACAACGAGGTCTTTCACCTCGTACTTGATTTTTTCAAATAGTGTACGCATAGTTGTTTTTTAAAGAAGGTTAGACAATGACTTCTGTATCACGAAAAATAGAAAATTTTCTATCTTTGGCGCACCATGGTTCCGCATCCCGCGGCACCCAAACTTAACCGGAGGCTAAAATGGCACTTCAATTCTACAACACCGCATCACGCAAGAAAGAGATTTTCACACTTCCTGAAGGCGTTCCCGCCGTGCGTATGTACTGTTGTGGCCCCACGGTGTACCACTTCGCCCACATCGGCAACCTCCGCACCTACATTTTCGAAGACTTCCTGGTCCGTACCTTGAACTACTACGGTTACAAGGTCAACCACATCGTGAACATCACCGACGTAGGCCACCTCACTAGCGATGGCGACTCCGGAGACGACAAGATGGAAAAGGGCGCAGCCCGCGAAGGCAAGTCCGTCTGGGATATCGCAAAGTTCTACACCGACGCCTTCATGAACGACTGGCATCGTCTGAACATTCAGGAACCCACCCGCTGGACTCCCGCCACCCAGCACATCCAGGAACAGATCGACCTGGTGAAGACCCTGGAAGAAAAGGGCTTTACCTACCGCACTTCCGATGGCATCTACTTCGACAGCCTGAAGTTCCCCCGCTATGCCGACTTCGCCCGCCTGGACGTGGAAAACCTCCGCAAGGGTAGCCGTATCGACATGGGCGAAAAGCGTGCCGCCACCGACTTCGCTCTGTGGAAGTTCAGCCCCACCGACAAGAAGCGCGCCATGGAATGGGATTCCCCCTGGGGCGTAGGCTTCCCGGGCTGGCATGTGGAATGCTCCGCTATGGCCATGAAGTACAACGGCCCCACCTTGGACATTCACTGCGGCGGTACTGACCATATCCGCGTGCACCACACCAACGAAATCGCCCAGAGCGAATGCGCCAACGGCGTAACTTTCAGCCGTTTCTGGATGCACGGTGAATTCCTCCGTACCGCCAGCGAAGAAAAGCTGGAAGACGGCACCACCGCCACTACCTTCGGCAAGATGAGTAAGTCTAGCGGCGAATTCCTCACTGTTGACCTGTTGGTAGACCGCGGTTTCAATCCGCTGGATTACCGCTTCTTCGCAGTGGGCAGCCACTACCGCAACTACCTGAACTTCACCTGGGAAGCTCTGGAAGGCGCTAAGGAAGGCCTCAAGAGTCTCCACAAGAAGACCGACGCCCTCATCGGTAAGGCAACCGAAATCAAGAGCGAAGCCGCCAAGGCATTCCAGGAAGAATTCAAGACCGCCATCGGCGACGACCTGAATATGCCCCGCGCTCTCGGCATCCTCAATACCATGCTGAAGTCCGACATCGACGACGGCGAAAAGGCAGCTCTTGTCCTGGATATGGACAAGGTATTCGGCCTGAAGCTGGACGAACCCCGTCAGGACTACAAGAAGAAGGCTGACGAAGGCACCGCAGGCGTTGACGTCGCCAAGGTGGAAGAACTGCTGGCCGCCCGTAAGGAAGCCCGCGCCAACAAGAACTGGGCCGAAAGCGACCGCATCCGCGACGAACTTGCCGCCATGAACATCGTGATCAAGGACAGCAAGGAAGGCACCACCTGGAGCGTCAAGGAATAAGGTTCTCCGCATCATCCTGAGCAAAGCGCACAAGCGCAAAGTCGAAGGATAAAAAATTAAACCGCCCGGCGTTCATAGCTGGGGGTTTTCATTTTATACAAAAGAAAATTACCCTTGGTATGGGCAATTCAAACAAACCATTGTTAATTTTACAACGCCAACGAAGTAAATTCTTTAAAGGGTAACCACCCTATTCTTACCTGAATTCTTAGCCTTGTAAAGGGCTTCGTCCACACGCACACAAATGGCGTCAATGGAATCACCCCATCTCATTTCTGTAGCACCAAGACTGATGGTCTTGCGTCCCACTTCGGGGAACATCACCTGGGCGAATCCGGTACGAACCGTTTCCGCAAACTCAACCGCTTCCTTAATACCCATATCAGGAAGCATGATCATAAATTCCTCACCGCCCCAACGGCCGGCATCTGCATCGGGAGCCTTTTCGTAGGTAGCAATCTGGATCTGCTTAGAAAGGCCCTGAATCACAATGTCACCAATCTTGTGGCCATAGGTATCGTTCACCGACTTGAAGTTGTCGATATCGATCATCACCAGCGACATAGGAGCATCAGGATTTTCTGCATGGCGTTCTGCAATGCGGCGCTGGATTTCACCACGATTGTACAAACCGGTCAAGGCATCCGTAATGGAGTTCTTGGTCATCATGTTGTACATTTCCACCAGTTCGGCAGAAGACACGTTGGTAAAGTTCGCCAAGCGGGTAATCACAGAAACCCTGCCCGCCCGTGAATCGTCATTCACCACGGCAGTCTTCATCTTGGACGTATTCGCTTCGCCTTCGCGCATACCTACCACCACAATGGACAGGTTATGCAGCTTTACAAAATTTCTTGTGCGCAGGAACTGTGCCGCCGCATAAAAACCAGAAGCCGGAGCAATGGTATCGAAGGGAACAGTTTCGTTGTTCACATCTGTTTCACCCCAGAACATTCGGCGGCCCATGCCTGAATACATGTAGATGGCATCCGGGCAGAACTTCGACAGTTTCGTCGTACCCAGGCGCACGCTATCCATAATGGATTGAGGATCGCCATAGGCAAGCTTCGTAATGATCCCGACACCCATGTCCGATGCCAAAAGCAGGGCCCCATTTTCAGAACAGGCCATAGGGCAACGCAACAGGTTCTCACCATCCTCGTTATAGAACAGGGGAAATTCCAGAGTGTTCTGGAAGAAGTAATAGTCGTTCTGGATATTCAGATATTTGGAGAAAGCTTCAAAGGCAGGCTTGCCATCCAGCTCGTGAAGAACGTTCCCCTGAGCCTTAGTCACCGTAAACGGTCTACCCAGGGGTTTCCATCCAGAAACCTTGACCGTCTCCACATGGAAATTTTCACCGCCATACAGAACGCAGACGACGGACTCGTTAGAGAAGTCACAGACGTTGGAAAATACATAAGCCGGAGTTTCTTCACAAGTTTGACCTGCCAGCCCGCCAAAAACCTGAACTTCGGGCCGCATGGTACTCAAGCCATTGCAAAAACCGGTAAAGGAAAATCCGGGAGTAGCCGCAAGCATTTCTACAGCCGACACCCAGGGGCGCTTTCCAACTTCTCGGGCCAGATCTTCCGCAATAGGTTCGGCAGACTCCTCCTTCAGCACATACTGAAGAACCTCGATCCGAGTAGCGGGATCTTCAAACACAGAGCAAGTTACAGTCACAGACTCGCCCGAGAACGCGCCATCCACAATATTGCCATTACCCGAACAACCCACACAAAGGGCATCAGGGAAAAACTTGACAATGGCGCTGCAGACAATCTTCAACTGTCTAAAACCAGGCTGTTCCGAGTATATATGAAACAACAACTTCAGCTGCCTGTTTCCGCGGAAACGGGCTATATTCTGAAGTACATCACCCAGGTGTTCCGGGTTAACGTATGCAAACTGAAGCTGTTTCATCCAATATCAATATAGTTTTACTCTTGAAAAGATAACAAAAGTATTTTACAAACTACTGTTCTAATCTCCAGCCGAAGTCATTATGGTATACCATTTGGCGGGTCATCCCCCCGTCGATACAGATATTCTCACCTGTAATAAACCCAGCCTTATCCGATGCCAGGAACAATACCATATTGGAAATATCCAGGGGATTGCCTACACGGCCAGCCGGTTGTTGTGTCGCATCAGGTCCCGCATACTGTTTAGAGTCCGTATCGATCCAGCCCGGCGAAATGGAATTCACCCGGACGCCTCGCCCACCGAGGCTCACTGCCAAAGCATGAGTGAGGGCAGCGATACCGCCCTTGGCCGCCGTATAGCTTTCGGTCTGGGGCTGGCTCATGCGATCGCGGGATGAGGAAATGTTGATGATGGAAGCGCCCTTTTTAAAATGTGGTGCAAAAAGTTTCGCCAAGTAAAATGGTGCGGTCACACCTACAGCCAAAGCGTAGCTGAATTCTTCATAGGAACATTCATCAATGCCCTTCATCAAAGGCAGGGCGTTGTTCACCAGAATATCTACATGTCCAAATTTTTCAATGACAAAGGTCGCAAACTTTTCCAGGACATCCTTCTTGGAAAGGTCTCCTACAAAGGAATCGTTTTCACGAATATCAATAAAAACAACCTTCGCGCCTTCACGCTCAAATTCGCTAACGATGGTCTTTCCGATGCCGTGGGCTCCGCCTGTCACAACAACTACTTTATCCTTAAAACCGTTCATCATATTCCCTTGTTTTATTCGGCTAAACGGTATGTATCAGGCGAAAAAATCTGAATCAAGATATCGCCCTGATAAACCGTATAATATTCCTGTCTGACAAAAGCGGCGTTATATTTTTTTGAACCCACCATAAATGAGGAACCGCTACTAAACAGCAAGTGGTAAGAGGTTCCGCTTTTTGATCCATGAGACTTATACTTATCGACGACAAATTCCTTATGGAGCTTAGGTTCCGCCTTTAACCTTGTGGGGAAATCCAGGTTAGGGGCAATAGAGGCCGAAAGGCCTATAACAGGAAATACAATGAGCGCACAACCCAGATTCCATTTTTTGTGTTTCTCTTCAAATCTTGGAAACTTGTATTTGAGGGCAATGTAAATGCTAATGGCAATTCCAAAAGTGACGGCAAGTACAGCGGATGCGTCCTGGATGATTTCGTAATTTTTGTACTGAACCAGCAACTTCAAGAAGTCATTATTGATTACATACCCAAGTTCTGGCAGGAAATAAATTTTCAAAGTCGTAACAATAAAGATCACGCAACAGACCGCAATCACCGCAACATAGGCAATAACAAAATGATCTTTCAAAACGCATTTTTTCATACCATGGTAAATATAAATTCAAAGATTAATGTTTTGAATCAGCAGATGCCGCGCGAAGCCCGTAGAAATTCTATTTTGTGCATTAAGGATTTCAAATGAAAGTTTTTTACCATCTTCCCGGGCTATTCGAATTTTACGACTTGTACAAGGCGTTTCTGCCGCTGTTACATGTGCATCGGGAGTGGTTTTATGACTGGTGTGAAATCGGGTCCATTTACGGGGCTCCCGCCGACTGCATCTGGGGCGGCGGCCGTGTAGGCTTTGGCGACGAGCCTGCGGAACGGGTGGCGGAGCTTTTAAAGGAATATGGAATTTCAGCAAGATTGACTTTTAGTAATTCCCTGTTAAGGGAAGAACATCTTTCGGATGCAAGGTGCAATGAACTTTGCAGGATGTTTGAAGGTGACGCGGATAGTGAACGCACCGGATATAACTCCGGCAGGGACCGCGTGCAAAATGGAGTCATCGTTCATTCCGACTTGCTATTGAATTATTTGCAGAAAAAATATCCGAGATTCTATTTCGTTTCTTCCACAACGAAGGTCATTACGGTTTTCGCGCAGTTCCTACAAGAATTGAGCCGCGATGAATTTCGTTACGTTGTCCCAGATTTCAGGCTAAACAAGGAATTGGATAAGTTCGCCGCGTTGTCTCCTGCCCAAAAGCAGAAAGTGGAATTTCTCTGCAATGAATGTTGCTGGTTCGGTTGCACCGACCGCAAGATTTGTTACGAGAACGTGAGCCGTAAAAACCTGGGGGAAGATTGCAATGATCACATCTGCAAATCGCCTGGTGCAAAGAAAGGCTACCGCTTTTCCGACGCCATGAAAAATCCAAGTTTCATCGGAATTGAAGACATCCAGAACATTTATGCGCCTGCAGGTTTTTCACAATTCAAGATTGAAGGCCGCAGCCTTGGTAGCGCCCTCATCCTGGAATTTTTGCTTTACTACATGACTAAGCCAGAATACCAGCTGAACGTAAGAGAAGAAATCTATCTGGACAGCACGCTGGATTTATTCTAGCATAGCAGCAAAAATTCAGCCGCAAGTCGCTATACTATACACTTTATAATACAAACCGGCAAAAAACAAAATTTTCATGTAGTAATCTTCTCCACGATCATTCCATGGAGGTGTATATTTTAGATGTGATGAAATCTGTATTTGAATACGACGACTACCGTTCTTTCATGAACGATTATTACCAGTGGAAAAAAAGGACTTCCGCTTTTTCCTGGCGTGAATTTGCAAAAGTCAGCGGTTTTTCATCACCAAATTATCTGAAAGTCGTTTGCGATGGTAAAAGCGGGCTTTCCAACCCAGGGACAAAACGCGTTGCAAAGGCGATGGGGCTTGTCGGGGCAGAATACGATTACTTTCAGCAATTGGTCCGATTTTGCCAGGCTAAAAAAGATGCTGAAAAAGATGCCGCCTATGCGGAAATGATTGACATTGTAAGTTCTCACCAAGTCCGTGTACTGGAAGGCGAGTCCATTTCGTTTTATGAGTCCTGGAAATATCCGGTGCTTCGTGAGTTGGCGCCCATGATGCCCGGGGCAAAACCTTCGGATTTATCCAAGGCTTGCAGAGGCGCTTTCTCAGCAGAAGAAGTCCGCAACGCACTGGCATTTCTGACCCGCGCAAAATTTCTTAGGAAAACAGCAAGCGATGTCTATGAGCAAGAGGATCGTTCGCTTCAGGCCTCTGTAGCGGCCATGCCCACGCAGGTTCGCGCAATGCACAAGGAAATGGCAAACTTTGCGAAAGACGCCATTGAAAAATATCCCGTAAACGAAAGAAATTTTTCTGGAGCCACCATCGGAATCGATGAAGAAGATTACGCCAAGATCGTAGAGGAACTTGACGCCTGTCGAAAAAGGATTATTTCCATAGCGACAGCAAAGAAAGGAGGCAATCGCGTCTATCGACTGAATCTGCAGTTGTTCCCTCTAACCGAAAAAATTTTAAAAGGCGAATCTGGTTCCGCAAATAAAGGATGTAAAAAAAGATGAAATTCGATAAAGTTGCCTTATTCTGTTTGCTGATTTTATTCTTGTTTGCATGTTCCGAATCAGACAAGGTTGCCGGCGGTTCTATTGAAGACCAGAATGCAGATATCGACGGAGTTTCATCCAACTCCACGATAATCGATGGGGATACACTTAAACCCACAGAAAACAAGTCATCAAGTTCAGCGGCGTCCGTTATTGTACCTACAGATTACAAGATTTCTTACGTAGCTCGCGTCATGAAATTTACAACGGAGTCCTCCGATAAAATTGACTATGGATATGCTTCAGTTTCAACCTACAAGGCCGAAAACGGAGCTTCGGGCGGCTGTTCTTCGGACAATCAAATTTTTGAGGGAGCCACCAAAATTATGGGTGATACCATCGCCACTGTTTTCCGTGGTAAAAATCTAGAAGACAACCTAGAGCCGTTCATAGAAACCGTGCAGGGTGGCTGCATTGCTGCAGGTGGAACGATCCTTGTGGATACGCTGATTGTCGAAGGAACGGGCTTCGAATACGCCTGCCTTGTAACGACGAGTTTTACTGAAATCAATGGCAAGTCATTGAAGTATCTTGGCGATGTTTTAAGTCAAAGTTGTTACGACATGAATGCTTCTTACGGGCATTACGAAACGCTCAGCAGTTCCAGCGAATCTGACGGCGAGAATTTCTTTGAAGATATTGGTGCACCTGAAATCTGTGAAAACTGCGGCGCAAACAACAATCAGGAAATTTCCATTGACAGTAGTCGTACTCTTGAAAACTACATTTTGCAATATGTGTCAAATGCAGGGCCGCTGTCCTTTGATGACCGAGTTATAGCCTACAACGGAACGGCCTCAATGGCTTGCATGGATTACGCCTACGCAAAAACAGGAATTTCTCCCACAGATATAGTGTCCAAACCTCCACTGTTCCAGATAAATCAAGATGACATTTCCGTCTGTTTTCCGATGACTGCCAAAATCATGAAGGGACATTCCGCAGAAAATAAGGAAAGTTGCCAGTACTTTATGACCATGGTCGATGATGGTGGCCAGCCAATGGGGCATGTGTTGACCAGTATATCTGACGGTTTCCTGGAATTTGCCAGCGTTTCCCCCGGCGGAAAATGTATGCGAAATAACAATTTCTTTTCGGTATATTTTCTTGTTGAAGACTGTGACGGCAACATAGGGGCTACCGAACCGGAGAGTATTCGCAAGCCTTTATCAAGCGAAGTTTGGAAATGTGAAGATGGTAGTTACAGTCTGAGCACAAATGCCATTTCATACGGAGAATGGTTCAAGTCTTCTCTGCTGTAAAAACTAAACGATAACATTATGGTTGAAATAAAAGGAGTGCTAGCGCAACTAGCACGTTACTTGCTAGTGGGTGGATTTGCCTTTCTAGTGGATTTTGGGCTATTCGCTTTTTGCCTGTATGTTCTAGGCTTGCATTATCTGCTTGCGAATTTCATCGGGTTGGTTGCTGGTCTGGTACTCAACTATGCCCTTAGCGTCAGGTGGGTTTTCTCGGATTGCAAACGCAGGCTTGAAATGCGTAAGTCTGCAGAGTTTGCTGTATTCGCCGTGATTGGTTTTGCAGGTGTTGCGCTTAACGAACTGTTGATGGTTTTCCTGGTAGACTCGCTCCATGGGCAGGAAATGATTTCCAAGATGATCGCCGCGGCAGTTGTTTTGACGTGGAACTTCGGAGCGCGAAAGCTGACCTTGTTCCGAGAAAAAAAGGATTGACATGACCACTGAAAATGAATCCCCAAAAATTGCTGTCATCGCAGGTGCCGGGCCAGCAGGCTTGACGGCCGCATTGGAATTACTTCGCACCACAAATGTAAAGCCTGTAATCTTTGAAGCAGAAAATGCAATTGGCGGAATCTCTCGGACGGCTTGTTACAAAGGCAACAGGATGGATATTGGAGGCCATCGATTCTTCAGCAAGAGCGATGCTGTTATGGACTGGTGGCTGAACATTCTTCCCCTGGAATCCAAGGACGGGCCCCATCCAGAAAAAGACGATTTGGTCATGCTTTGCCGTAGCCGGCTAAGTCGCATCTTGTTCCTGCGGAAACTCTTCGACTACCCCGTAACCTTGAACGGAAATACCATTCGCGGACTCGGATTTTGGCGAATGATGAAAATTGGCCTGAGCTATCTTAAGGTGCAGTTGCTTCCTGCCCGTTCCGAAAAGAGTCTTGAAGATTTTATGATCAACCGTTTCGGCGTTGAACTTTACAGAACCTTTTTCAGGGACTACACCGAAAAGCTCTGGGGTGTTCCCTGCAATAAAATCAGCCCAGAATGGGGCGGCCAGCGCATTAAAGGGCTTTCCATTACAAAGACTGTGGTTCATGCGGTAAAGCAAATTTTCAAAAGTAATAGACACGCCATTGATAGGGATAGCGCAGATAAATTCCGTCAGAAAAATACCGAAACAAGTTTAATCGGCCAGTTCCTATATCCAAAACTTGGGCCTGGCCAGCTTTGGGAAACCGTCGCCCAGAAAATCCTTGACATGGGCGGTGAAATTGTGATGAACGCAAAGGTTGTGGGAGTAAATCGGATTGAGAACCGCGTGGTAAGTGTCGCCGTTGACAACGATCAAGGCGTCAAGACAATTCCATGCGACTATTTCCTAAGCTCCATGCCCGTGAAGGAACTGGTAACCGCCATGGATCAGCCCAAGACTTCCGTTCCCGCCGAAGTAAAGCGGGTTGCGGAAGGACTCGTCTATCGTGATTTTATGACCGTCGGTCTGCTGCTGGATAAACTTGAAATAGGAAACATAAAGGACAACTGGATTTATGTTCAGGAAAGCGATGTAAAGCTGGGTCGCATTCAGGTGTTCAACAACTGGAGTCCATATCTGGTTAGTGATCCGTCCAAGGTCTGGATTGGCCTGGAATACTTCGTTAACGAAGGCGACGAAATGTGGACAATGTCCGATGCCGACTTCATCCGGTTTGCCATTACAGAACTGGACAGGATTCATGTGGCAAAGCCGGAGTCAGTTCGCGATTCCGTTGTATTCCGCGTCAAGAAGGCTTATCCGGCCTACTTCGGAACCTATGGCGAATTCCATAAGATTCGCGAATATCTGGACAACATCGAAAACCTGTTCCTGATGGGCCGTAACGGCATGCACAAATACAACAACATGGATCACAGTATGCTGACCGCCATGGAAACCGTAAAGTGTATTCGCGAAGGCTCCGTTGACAAATCGGATCTTTGGGATGTCAATACCGAAGAAGAATATCACGAAGGCAAAAAGAAATGAAAAATGTGCTTAAGAAAATTCTTGAAAATTTTGAATTTCGTTGCATCGTCGGCATTCTTGCGTGTTTCGCATTTTTGCAATACGGGCAAATCCGTGTAGAGAATGTGATTCTTCACCAAGGAGAAAACGACGAAAAGACATCGCTGCCGATTTCCAGAAAAATGATGCAGGGCGAAAATTTTCGCGTTAGCTTTGTTATCTCAAATCCGCTAAATCTTCACTATGACCTGAATATCATCCCCGATGATTGCGCAGAATCGCTAACGATTAACAGCGCAGACATTCCTCTGTCGGATTATTCTGGCAGATGCAATTACAGCAAGGGATTTGTGCTGGCAGATTCTGTTACCGCGCCCCACCGCGTTGGCCCTAGAACGACTTATGAACTTATCCTGAAAAATGGTGGCGGACCCGGAGGAATCAATGTTTTTCCTAAGGGGACAGGCTTTACGGACGCCCTGGAAATCGTGATTGCAATCCTTGCGGGATTAGCTCTTGCATCCTTATGCAAACGCCGCAAGTGGCATTCATTTTTACTTCTTTGCGTCGTGTTCGGAGTATTCCTGCGATTTGCCATGTTCAGCGCCCTGCCCTACACTCAATTTGCAAATGATGTAGAAGGTCATTTGGCGTACATTCAGTATATTGCGGATAACCTTGCGATTCCTGCAGCGGATGAATGCTGGACCTGTTACCATCCACCAGTTTATTACACGGTGGCGGTACCTTCGCTTATTGCAAGTAGCCTGCTAGGATTTGCATCAAGTGCAGGCGTTCAGCTATTTAGTTTGGCGCTTTCAATTCTCGTATTGATTTGTGGTCTTGCCCTATTAAAAAAACTTGTGGATGGCAAAAGCCTGATTGTTGCCGCAGCCCTTTGGACGGTGTGGCCAACCTTACTTTTAGTCGCTCCAAGAATCGGGAACGATCAGATGTTCATTGCACTGCATGTTCTTTGTCTGCTTTCAGGCTTCAATTACATTAGGTATAGGAAAGGTTCGTCCCTTGTTTTCGCCGTGGTTTGCGCAGCTCTTGCAATCTGGACAAAATCCACAGGCTTTATCTCTTTGGCTCTTGTAATACTGATGGCTGTTGCAGGCTATCTCAAAAATCGTTCGCCAAAAAAAATTACACCAACCAAACCAGAAATCACAAGCTGGATTTTATTATTTCTAATCTTTGTTGGATTGGCCTTCGAAAAAATAATGGGCGAAGGAGGCCTAGTTTCCAACGCAAACAGTCTGCACTCGGGCTTGAAAGTCGGGAACGAAGCCGGAAACTATCTTTATTTTGATCTGAAGTCTTTCCTAACGGAACCTTATACCAGCGCATGGGCCAACGGTCTGGGCAGAGAATACTTTCTCAATTACGCCCTCAAATCTTCCCTGTTTGGAGAATTCAAACTTGTGGAAACCGCATTGGGTAAGACCTTGGCATCCTTCATTAGCGTGTCATTCCTGGGCTTGATCGTATTTGCGATTCGCGGCTGGTGGAATACAAAACTAGATGTTTACCATTGGATTCTTTTTATTCAGGGAATCCTGTTCTTTGCAGCATTGAGTTTCCTGCGTTACAAATATCCCTACGCCTGCAGCAACGATTTCCGCTACATCATGCCTGCGTTGTTGAGCTTTGTTCCCTATGTTGGATTGGGCATATACCAAAAAGAATTTTCCCTCAAGTGGAAAATTCTTGGTATCGCAACAGTACTTGTTTTTGTGGTATGTTCTGTGCTGCTGATGGGTTGTGTATTTGGATAGTAAAATTATATTTCACTCCATGGAACTTCGAACCCTCAAATACTTCTTAGCCGTCGCCCAGGAAGAAAGCATTTCCAAGGCGGCAAGCGACGTGCTGTTCGTTACCCAGCCAACACTTTCCCGCCAAATGCAAGAACTGGAAGAAGAGCTGGGCGTAAAGCTGTTTGCGCGTTCCAACAAGAAGACCATCCTTACCGAAGACGGCATTTTCTTCCGCAAGAGAGCCGAAGAAATCGTGGCCCTTGCAGAACGCACCGCAAACGAATTCAAGGTCGCAAGCCAACAGGAACTTACCGGCGACATTTTCGTGGGCGGTGGCGAAACCGACGGCATGCGAGTCATCGCAAAAGTCTTCAAGAAATTTAACGAAAAACATCCCCAAGTCCGTCTGAACCTTTTCAGCGGAAACGCCGCTGACGTTACCGAAAAACTGGACCAGGGCTTACTGGATTTCGGCATTCTCATCGAACCTGTAAACAAGCAGAAGTACGATTATCTCGCCCTGCAAAGCAAAGACACCTGGGGGCTCCTCGTCCGCAGAGATTCGGAACTAGCGGATCGCAAATTTATAAGGCCCGCAGACCTAACAAAAATTCCGCTGATTGTTTCTAGGCAATCCTTTAGGAGCAACGAATTTTCCGGCTGGCTGGGCCGCATTCCCCTGAATGTCATCGCCACTTACAACTTGCTCTTTAACGCATCCCTCATGGTAAAGGAAGGCGTGGGCTGTGCCCTTGGCCTAGACAAAATCATCAACACCTCTGAAGATAGCGAGCTGAAGTTCATCCCCCTGCACCCCGCCCGAGAAGTGGGTCTGGTGGCCGTCTATAAAAAGAACGCCGCCTTCAGTAAGCCGGCAGCGCTCTTCCTGGAAATGCTCAAGCAGGAACTGGAATAAATTCCAGTAGTTCTGTTATTTCAATAATTTTATTTTCTTTAGGAATGCTTCAACATCTGCTGTTTTCCCATGCTGCTGATCCAAGCCCTCTAAATGTTTTGCCTTGGGCGTCAACTCCACGATTTGATCCAGCGTCGTTTTCGCTTGCGTCGTCCACCAAGTGCAAAATGAAACAACCGTTTTCCCTTTGAATTCCCTGGAATGATTTTTCAGCCAGCGAATCATAGGCGTCGCCACAGAATCATTCCATACAGGTGTCCCAATAAAAAGAACATCGTAATTGGAGGGGGATACGGACGCAGCACCTGTTGAATCCAAAGCAAAAATTTCGCCGTCAACCTTTTCCGAAATTCTCTGTGCCAGTTTTTCTGTAGTTCCTGTTTGACTGTAATAGATGACCAGAGTTTTTGAGTTGGCGTTGCCTGAATTTGGGGCTGCACAAATTGCGACGCAAGCAAGCAAAAGAAAAATCAGTACTTTTTTCATAATCACCTCGAAAAATTACCAGTTTTCAAAACGGCGTCCCGTATCCATTTCACCAATCTTTTTCATTTCTTCAGTAGTCAATTCAAAGTCAAAGATATTGAAATCTTCTTTCAAGTATTTGAGAGAATCAATTCCCGGAATGGTGATGTAGCCAGCCTGAATATGCCAGCGCAAATCCACCTGAGCAGCGGTCTTTCCGTGAGCCTTTGCAATTTCTTTCAGCGTCGAATTGCCAAGAATTTTCTGGGTATTTCCGCGACCGCCCAATGGATAGTAGGACTCCACGACGGTACCATACTTGGCCACATATTTCTGGAATTCCGTATTCTGGTACAACGGATGATTTTCATTTTGAACAACAGCAGGTTTGATTTTCGCACCTGCGGTCACACGCTCAAATTCTTCCGCCGTATAGTAATTGGAAATTCCGATGGATCGAATTTTCCCTGCGGCAACGCCTTTTTCCAAAGCCTTGTAAACGCCATCGTCATTTGGCCCTGACTGATGAACAAGCATCAAGTCAATGTACCCCAAACCCAATGTTTCATTGGATTCGTCAATACCCTTTTCTGGATTACGGTAATAGCCAGGCATCACCTTGGTAGTCACGAAAACATCTTCGCGCTTTACAAGGCCATCCTTAATGGCACGGCGAACACCTTCACCTACACCCTTCTCGTTGCCGTAATATTCCGCCGTATCAAAAAGGCGATAGCCCATCTTGATTGCTTCATAAACAGCATCCGATGCAAAAGAATTGCTCATGGTCCAGGTTCCAAGACCAAGAACCGGCATTGAGTAGCCACTATTCAACTTGATTGTATTTGCAACGGTCACAGATTCACCTCCGCTGACCTGAGTTTCATTTTCCGCAGTTTTGGCAGCAACACTTTCGCTGGAGCAGCCCAGCAAAAACGCTACCGATACAGCTAGAAAACTTGAAAGAAAATTTTTCATATTCATAATTTAACACCTAGAGTTGACTCAATGTCAAATCATTTTTTATAAAAAAAGAAGGCAGCGAACCACCTTCTTTTCAAATGCATTTCGCAGCGGTTCAGGCCAATTACTTCAAATTAGCCTTGAAGAATTCGTCAAGCTTTGCGAAAGGAATCTTTTCCATGTTGTCGTAAAGATCCACGTGAGATGCGCCAGGAATTACCAAAAGTTCCTTGTTGGAAGGATTCGGGTTTGCCTTGATGCCTGCAGCGGGATTGCCTTCCACCATGTACTTGTAAGCATCCTTGCCGAAGTAGAAGGAATGAGCCTTGTCGCCGTGCATCACGAGAACAGCGGAACGGATTTCGTTGGTGTAACGGAGGAAGCGGGCGTTGGCATAAGCCTGGGTACCTGTTGCGTTCCAACCGTCGTTGGAATTGCCGGAACGCTTATGGTAACCACGAGGAGTCTTGTAGTAAGCGTAGTAATCCTTCACGAAATAGGGCGCATCATCCGGAAGCGGGTCCACAACGCCACCGGCACGCAGGTAGGAACCTGCGGCGCGATCCTTTACGCGCTGGGCTGCGAGAGCCTTGCGGCCTTCGTAACGGGCTTCTTCATTGTCTGCAGAATCGAAGTAACCGTTGCCGCCCACGCGAGTCATGTCGTATATGGTGCTTGCCACAGTTGCCTTGATGCGGGTGTCCGCGGCAGCAGCGTTCAGGGCGATGCCACCCCAACCGCAAATACCGATAATGCCGATGCGTTCAGCATCCACATTTTCCCGAGCGCCGAGAAAATCTACAGCGGCCATGAAGTCTTCGGTGTTAATGTCCGGAGAAGCCACGCGGCGGGGCATGCCGCTGCTTTCGCCAGTAAAGCTGGGGTCAAATGCGATGGTCAAGTAACCCTTTTCTGCCATGGTCTGTGCGTAAAGACCGCTGGACTGTTCCTTCACGGCGCCAAAGGGACCGGAAACTGCGATGGCCGGAAACTTACCATTTACAGCAAGGCTTGCATCCTTCGGGATGTACATATCGGCAGCCAAGGTGATGCCGAAGTTATTGGTGAAGGTCACCTTCTTATGATCCACCTTTTCGCTCTTGGGGAAAACCTTGTCCCATTCTTGAGTCAGTTCCAATTTTTCGTTCTGTGCCATAGCGGTCTCGTTTGCGGAGTAGTTGATAGTTGCGTTTGCAGCCTTTGCAGTCTGAGTTGCGTCGCTCTTGTCGCAGCAGGCGGTGAAAGCGGTTGCCACAGAGATTACTGCAGCAGCGGTAACAATTTTACCTAAGGAAGATTTCTTGAAATTCATATTCAATCCTATGAAGATGTTTTTGCAAGATACAATTTAGAACCCAAAAACACAATAAGCAAATACTTAATTTTTATGCTTTGCTATGCTTTTTAGGCATAACTGTATATAAAATCAAAGTATTTGCTATTTCAACGAAACAACGCTATATTTGTGACATGAAAAATTTGTTGAATTTTCTTTTTGCAGGCTTATTACTTCTGCCTTTGTACGCCTGCGCCGATTCCGGGTCAAACGCGGAACAAGGTTCAAACGAGGTTTCGGTTGTCGAAATGAACAAAATCAAAATCACCATCGGCTCTCAAGAATTCATTGCCACCCTAGCAGACAACGCCACCGCGCAAAGTTTCAAGGAAAAACTTCCCCTGACCGTTTCCATGACAGAACTTCACGGCAACGAATATTACGTCTACCTAGATTCCGGTTTCAAGACCACAGGCTACGCCCCCGACACAATCAAGAAAGGCGACATCAAGGTTTACGGTTCCGATTGCCTCGTCTTTTTCTACGAGACCTTCAGCAATCCCGGCTATAAGTACAGTGACATCGGATCCTTCGAAAATCCCGATGGTTTAAAGGATGCCCTAAAAGCTGGCGCCAAGAAAATCACAATCCAAGCATTTTAATTCGCTCAGCATTTTTCATGGAGACACGCAAATGAAAAAAGTTCTCGTTATTTCTTCCAGCCTCCGCAAGGGAAGCAACTCCGACATTCTGGCCAAGGAATTCGCAAAGGGCGCAAAAGACGCCGGCAATGAAGTGGAATACATTTCCCTACAGGGCAAGAATATCGCATTTTGCCGCGGTTGCCTCGCCTGCCAAAAGAAGGGCAAGTGCGTCATCAAGGACGACGCCAACGAAATCACTGAAAAGATGAAGAACGCCGAAGTCATCGCCTTTGCAACACCCATCTATTACTACGAAATGTGCGGTCAGCTAAAAACCATGCTGGACCGCGCTAATTCCCTTTACATTAGCGAATACAAGTTCCGCGAAATCTACCTGCTAGCCACCGCCGCAGAAAATGAAAAGACCACCCCGAAGAACGCCATAAACGGAATCAAGGGCTGGATCGCCTGTTTCGACAACGTCAAGCTGAAGGGAACCGTTTTCGCCAGTGCCTCCGAGCCCAAGGAAGCCGCAAGCAACAAGATTGCTCTCGCCGAAGCCTACAAGAAGGGATCTAAGGTCTAATGACTCTGGAAGAATTCAAAAAGGTCATGGCCTCCGGCGCGCGAATCATCGCCGGAAGTGAAACCCATTTGCTTATGCACGAAATGTCCCAGCGAGCCTTGAAAATCACTGCGGAAATCAACACAGGCTATCATGAGCCTGCCGAAATCCGCAAGCTATTCTCGGAACTGATCGGCGAGCCCATTGACGAAACTTTCGGGCTGTTCCCGCCCTTCAATACGGACTGCGGCAGAAACATCAAAATCGGCAAACGAGTGTTCATTAACGCCGGCTGCAAATTTCAGGATCAAGGAGGCATCACCATCGACGACGGCGCTCTCATCGGCCACAACGTCGTTCTCGCCACATTGAATCACGCCCCCGAACCGGATCACCGCGGAGACATGTACCCCAAGCCCATCTACATCGGAAAAAACGTGTGGATCGGTTCCAACGCCACCATTCTTCCGGGCGTCACCATCGGCGACGGAGCCATTGTCGCGGCAGGAGCCGTAGTAAACAAAGATGTCGCCCCCAACACGGTGGTAGGCGGCGTTCCTGCGAAGGTGATTAAGGAAGTGTAGTACTTGAAATCAAGAACATCGTGGAGAATCTGGCTAGCTCAGCGGCGAAACCGATCGCATTTTGCGACCAGTTCGTCGAATTCATTCTTGTTCAGCCGAATCATGAATTCTTCGGGGTTGACTTTTAACTAAAATTTTGTTAGATTACAGTTATTGGGTCCTAATAAGGTGAAAGCGGGCTTCATGCCATGCGTTTCGAAAGAAACCTAGCCTTATACAAGGGTCCATTTTTTATTTTACCATGGGATTCTTAGAAGAATAATACTTGAAATCAAGAATGTCGTGGACAATCTTGATTTTATCTTTCAAGTAATTATAGAATCGATATTCTTTTTTTTCATAAACACGCTGAATGGTCCAAAGAACATAGTCGGATGCCTGCAGCAAAGGTATTTCTGACGCTTGCTGAATAAAAATCCTTATTGAATTTTTGTTCTCGTAATGCCATTTGCTGCTGAAAGCGTCAATTGCAGAATCAATGGCACTTTGCATAGTGTCCTTGCGAACAACATTTCCCAATGAAGAAAAATAACAGTCAATTTCAGAATATAGGTGCAAACGATTTTCAAGCAGATTTTTAACCGCGTACTTGTAAATTTCTGTATTCTTGAATTCAAAACGCTTTCTGAAGAATTCCTCCCTTTTTTGGAGGACTACACAATAATAGGTGAAATCCAGATTTTTAAGCAAACGGAAAACCCTATCGCGAACTTCAGGGCAATCCTTTGCCGCATGAAAAGCGACTTTTGTTTTTTCCATAGAAGGAATTTCCCGTAAAAGTTCATCTTCACAAATTTCTTTATGCAAAGCGTTTAAAGACTTGGTTAGTCCCTTAGGATTCTTTGTTTCTAGGTAACCTACCATAAAAACCTTGCTTGCAACTCCACTTTCAACAAGGTTCACCCCATGATGACCCAGAATATTTGGATCCCCTGCCTCATCAAAATAATAATAGGCTTTCACATTCTCAGTTTCTTTCATATCGCAGAAATATACCTATTTTATTTGTTTCAAGCAAGACGGTCAAGGCTTTGCTAGTTTCAGCTAGAACAATCGCCAACACAAACAAAGTAGTATTCTTTAGCGATTTTCCATTGTTACTTTTCATTCCAACTGATGATTTCTTGTTCCAACTTTACATTGTTATCCAACATATACTGAACTGTTTCAACATACTTTCCGGATTTAATCAGGCCGTCCGCTTTAACTGTATCGTTCTCTACAAGCGTCTTACAATACCTTTCGTATTTCTTGAGCTGTTCAACGCCCATACAGAATGGTTGAAAGTCAATACCTGTTTTGTACTTAAGATTTTCTAATATCAAAAGTCCATCGGGATCTATATCACCAAAGTGGTAGAATTCCAATGTTTCATTTTGATTTTTAATTAGCTGAATAAATTTTCGTTTTGCAGTATTATGGTAGCCACTCAAATACACGAAGAAAGAATTATCATGTTGGACACGATTGAACGACGTTAAATTTTCAACCGTCATCAACTTTTTTTCAAAAATTTCAATCTTTGTTATTGAGTTCAGAATCGTAGACGGCAACGCAAGCGGTCTATCTCGTAAAACGCTTATAATATCCCCATTATCAAAGATAATCTTCGCATTACCTTTAAAATGCACATATGAAGGATTTGGATAGACGTTTAATTCTTCCAGGATTTTCTTTTCAAATTCTTTGATTTCCGATTCCTGAGAGGCTAGTTCATCAAAACATCCGCTCTCTCGTAATATCTTGCATACTTGTGATCTATAAGACTTTTCCCACACTTTCGAATCATGAGCAACTTCTATGGAAAGCTCTCGTTCAAGAATTTCTTGCTGGTTATTTAAGATATAATCAAGGAACGCTACAATAATCTTTACTGATTCAAGTGGGTATAATTCTTTCTTACCTTGATTGATTCGTTCAATTTGAACATCGCAAAAGTTTTTTATAACAGCATGTTTGTCAAGGCATGATGTGTAAAAATCTAAGGATTCCTGTAAAAGAATCTTTTTCTCCTTTACACCAAGAATATTTCTGAGTTGATTCCAGACATTTTCTTCGTCAATAGCAATGATCTTGGCAATATGATTATCTTTATAAAAGATATCTATCAAACCAGACTGCTGAAGCCCCGCAACCTCTTGCTCAAAGTTCCTAACTTCATCAAGATCAGCAAAATCATCTTCATATTTCTCAAAGATCTTAGATGGTTCTACAGCAAAAGACTGACGAACAGAATTCTCACCTTTATAGCTTTTACTGTTCTCATACTTTTTTAAAAGCTTATCAAGAATAAGTTTTTGTCGCTTGTTTAAATTCATACCGCAGACTTCCTGATACCTTCTTCTGCATAGGTGTATTTACCATCAGAATACAAAGCCACCGTATTATCAATATGGCTACCGATACTGTCTATTTTTTCTGGAGGTGCAGCATAGAATACTTGGAAATGATTTTCCTCCAGGAATTTCACCATCTGCTCAATACGTTCCTTTGACAGGGCGGAGAATGCTTCATCAATGAACGCTACACGAGCACAATTTTTTTCCTTGGGATAGAACTGCATCAAGCTGGCGGCAAGAATAATGAAGTACGGAGTTTGCTTTTCGCCACCACTTGCAGAGCCTTGCTTCTGAGAAAGGTCCATCTCTTCCCCATTTTTACGTCGGATGCTCATGTCATATACAAAATAGTTTCTATAGTCAGAGTATTCCATTTCATCAGAACCTTGTTGTAGAATATCGTCTAGGAATTTCTGCACATCTGCGTTAAACTTATCCTGAGAAACCTTCATCGGATTGAAAAAATCCTGATTGATATAGCTTTCAAGATTATTACAAATATCAAAGAAAATTTTTCGGTCTGGTCTTTCTTCCATTTTGAATTGATAAAAATCAATACCAAAAGGAATCTTCTTCAGTTCCTTATTGATAATATCAATTTCCTCTCTAGCTTTTTCGATATTTTCCTTTAATTCTGCAATAAAATCATAAAGGAATGCTTTTTGAAGTTTTTTCTGAGCTTCATCAAGTTTATTTTGAGCTTCATCAAGTTTTGCGTTGGCAATATCGCGATATTCTTCACGATAGAACCAGATGTAAGCAACACCACGTTCGTTCAAATCCTTTCCAGCAAGTTTATTGTATTCAAGTTGAATGTTTTCAAGAGTTTTTTCTTTATCATTCAAATCAGATACTGCATTTTTCACCGTCTTCTCAGCAATGACTAAAACACTATTTTGTTGTTTTGCCATCTGGGCATACGTTTCAAACATTTCTTGTTCAAGTTCAAGATTTGCTTTTACTAACCCCTGGTAATCATTCATTCGATTCTCAATACTTTGAATCAAATTCACAATACTCTTATTATTGCTAATCTGAGAAGCTTTATTACCACCTAATTTTTCGCTCAACTCATCACTTGATTCTTTAAGCTCAGAGACCCTTTTCTCTGCCATTTCAATTTCTTGCATGGCACGAAGCATTTCGGGACTTTTCTTGAGGGATTCAATTTCGTCAGCAATTTGTCCAAGTTTATTTTTCAGCAATTGGAATTTTTCTACAGCCTCAAAATCATATTCCTCAGGATCCCATTCAATGTTGTTTAGCAAGCGAAGTAATTGACTTAAGGAACTAATTTTATCACAAGTTCTTTGCAGACTTGCAGAAACCTGTTCTTTATCCCTCTCTTTTATCTTCAATTGCATTTCAATAGCATTTTTTCCCAGGCAGGGAACAATATCACTGGTTTTCATTAGAGATGCTGCATAGCTCTTAGCCAGCATACCATCCGTCATTAAGCCACCCTTTGGGTAATCATGAAGTTCTTCGATGGTATGGCAAAGATGAATTCCATTCAGCAAATG
Source organism: Fibrobacter sp. HC4 (assembly GCF_023373925.1). Lineage (NCBI taxonomy): Bacteria > Pseudomonadati > Fibrobacterota > Fibrobacteria > Fibrobacterales > Fibrobacteraceae > Fibrobacter > Fibrobacter sp. HC4. The sequence continues at coordinate 264,447 of NZ_JALCZV010000001.1, forward strand.
ATTGGCATACTTTCGAGCAGCCTTGTTCTTGATTTCAAGAATTTCCGCAGCAGAATCCTTTTCTATGTCACTATCCGGAATTTTATCGGATAAAACAACATTAGCATTAGTGAGCTTTTTCTCCTTAAGAATTCTCAAGGCAACATCACAATATTCGTCATCAACAATCAAGTAATAACGTTTACGACCAAGAAACGTTTCAATAGCTAAGCGCCAGCTTTCATCCTTGATTTCCTCCACTAATTCGGCAAAAAAGCGAACTTCAGACTTTATGGAGCGGCTATTAAATTCTTCCTGAATAGAGCATTTTGCATTTTCAGCATCTTTTGGGAAAATAACTTTCTTAGCCTGTAAATCCTTGATATTCCGTTCAATCTCAGCAAGAGTTTTCTTACACTCATCTCTTCTATCTTCTAAACGAACCTTATTTGCGGTATACTCTTCACTAACAGTTTGAATTTGATCTCCTAATTCAATAAATCGAGTCTGCTTTTCAGAAGCATCAATTCCATCTTCCGCTAGATTCTTAAGTATTTCTTGAGATTCTTTAGAAACCGAAATGTCATTTTCAATTTGAGGAAGCAATTGTGTAATAGTAACCTGAAGATTTTTTAGAGCCGCAATAGAGGTTTCACATTCCTTAATCTTTTCTTTGCAATTCTTCAATTCTTCATTTTTACTACCTAGCGAATCACTAAGGGTTCTATTGGAATCCTTAACTTTAGTACGACTTTCGCGTGCGGTTTCTAATTCAGTTTCAACAGTTTTCTTCTGTGACTCCAATTGTCCCTGTTCAAGTACTAGCGTCTTCGACAGAAGTTCGCGCTTTTCCAAATCCTGTTTATCTTTTTGAAGGAACTGGTAACTAAACATCATCTTACGAATATTCATGTATTTCAATTGTTTTTCGTAAGCCGTAGTAGCAACTTCAATTTTTTCTAGAAGTTCCTTACGTTTTTTGTTATTCTCCAACATCTGAAGTGCTTCAGAATAGTGGTTTTTCTGCTCCCTCAAAGACTGCAAAGAGTTAACGTCGTTCTGAACGAGTACAGAGTCCTTCACAAACTTTTCAACATTCTTTTCTGGCTTGAAAGCCATCATCTTTAAGATTTTTTCGACATACTTCTTAAAGTCACCATCACTTATTCGAAGGCCTAAAGCTCTTGCAATTGCAGGTTTGGCCTTTTCTCGGCCAAGCATCTCCGAAGCCTTTACAGGAATCCCCTTTCTAGTAAGATTCTTTCCGCTAGCAATGCTTAATCTTCCATTTTCAACAGATCTAAAGTTAAAATCCTCGATTTTAGCATTCTGGAAGATAAACCATTTTGATTCCGCAGAATCCTGTGCAGACCGGGATTCAATATTCACTCCAACGACAAAATCGCCTTCTGTAGGAGAATTGAATTCCATGACAATATAACTGACAACGGCATCTTTTCTAAGATATCGATCAGAACCATTTGTCTTACGGTCGCCATGGATATAAGCATTTACCGTTCGTTCTTTGTCATCGGCAGCACGATTAAACTGAGTATTTGCAAACAACAAATAAGACATGGCATCAAGAATTGTAGTCTTTCCTGTGCCATTAACACCCGTAAATAGGGTTGAACTACCTAATTCAATGCAAACATTCTGAAAACAAGACCAGTTTAATAGAAGAAGTTTCTTTGCGGTTTTACGGAATTCCATGATTATTCCTCCTCCCCTTCTGCATCAAAGTTATCTTCTACAACATCTTCGTTTTGAGGACCGGCATTCAACATTTTTTCGCGAACACCAGCGACAAATGTGGCGAATTCAGATTCATCTAAAGCGAATTGAATCGACGGATAAAGAACAATCACACGTTCATTATCCGCAGCATTCCAATTGACAAAAATCAAATTATATCTTGCAAAAAGTTGCAACGCTGTTTTAAGATTGCTCTTAATATCAAAAGCACCCTTAAACTCAAACTTCTCCAATTCCGCATTCAGTTCTGGGAAAGTCGTCGTAATTTGCTTGGAAAGTGATCCTGATTGAATCTTGTCCATATACAAGGTCCACAAACAGCAAAGAATGATGCTCTGGAATTTATTGAATTTTTGCGGCTCTTCATCAACATGTGTGGGTGGCTTCGCCACCCTTTTTTGTTGACTTTCGCCTAAATTAAACAAAAAATGGGCTCTTCATCAACATGTGTGGGTGGCTTCGCCACCTTTTTTTGTTGACTTTCGCCTAAATCAAACAAAAAAAATGGGCTATTTTCTAAAATTTAATCGCCAAAAAAAACAGAAGAAAAAGCCCATGTCAAAATTATACAAATCCATCTTCAATGTCAACGGCTGTTCAGTCGTCAAGCAGGAGCAAACCGACACCACGGTCACCATCACGGTAAGACTCACCAAGGGCAACGCCAGCAGGTGCGGCTGTTGTGGGCGAAAAGGGAAGCTCTACGACAACGGCCGGGAACAGAGGGTATGGCGGACGCTCGATCTCGGCACGAAGATGGGCTTCATCAGGATGGACACCTACAGGGTGAAGTGCAGGAAGTGCGGCGTAAAAACCGTGAAGGTGCCGTGGGCAAGCCACAGGTCTGGCTTCACCGACGCCTTCGAGCAGCAGGTCGCATGGGCCGTATGCAGCATGTCGAAAAAGGCTGTTGCAAAGCAGCTACGCATCGCCTGGAATACCGTGGGAGAAATCGTCGACCGCGTATGGGAACGCCTGGACACAAGGCCTATCAAGGCAGGCTGCATCTTCAGGCGCATAGGCATCGACGAGACCAGCTACAAGAAAGGGCACAAGTACATAACGGTGGTCGTGGATCACGACAGGCGCTGCGTGATCTGGGTGCACGAGGGCTACGGGAAGGAGGTGCTGGACATCTTCATGAGGGATCTCAGCGAAGAGCAGCGCAAGGGCGTGGAGCTTGTGACTTGTGATGG